>JAFGFV010000133.1 GCA_016930895.1 Spirochaetales bacterium
ACGATCCTGGCCCTGTTCGGGATCCTGGGGCAGTTCATGAACTGGCTGATCATCCTCGGGGTGACCGTTCCGCCCATCGGGGCAGTCCTGGCCGTGGACTTCCTGCTGTTCCGCAGCGACCAATACCGCTTCGACAACCTCGAAAAGCAGCCCGCGGTGCAAATCTTCTCCCTGCTGTCCTGGGCGCTCGGCACCGCCGTCGGCTTCCTGACCTTCTACAAGGTCTTCACCTTCACCACGGCCCCGGCCCTGGACGCCATCATCGTGTCCGCGGTCGTGCACTTCCTGCTCATGCTGGTGAGCGGCCACAAGATCAAGGTGCCCGCCAGGGCTTAGCGCAGCCATGAAGCTCAGAATCGTGCTGCCGATCATCGTGGACGCGTTCAACGCCGAGGTGGTCAAGGAAGTCTCCCAGTTCAAGGCTCCGGACACGGAGTTCGACGTGGTCAACCTGGACAAGGGCACCGCCTCCATCGAGAGCCAGTACGACGAGGCCCTGGCCAGTCCGGACATTGTGGCCAAGGTCGTGCAGGCGGAAAAGGATGGCTGCCAGGGTGTGTTCGTGGACTGCTTCGGGGACCCGGGGGTCGGGGCCGCCCGGGAGATGGTCAAGATCCCGGTGGTCGGCGGGTTCCAGCCCGCCGCCCTGAATGCATCGCTGATCGCCGGCAGGTGGTCCGTGGTGACCGTGCTCAAGAGCGTGGTCCCCATGATCAGCGACCTGGCCCGGAAGCTGGGGGTCGATGGCAACGTGGCCTCGGTGCGGGACATCAACACCCCCGTGCTGGAGTTGCAGGACAAGGGGGTCCTCGAGAAGAAGCTCCTGGAGGCGATCGAGCTGGCCGTGACGGAAGACGGGGCCGAGGCCATTGTGCTGGGCTGCACCGGCATGCTCGGCCTGGCTCAGAAGCTGGCCGGGGAGATGGCCGCCCGGGGCAAGCCCGTGCCGGTGGTGGACCCGACCGCGGCCGCCATCGGGTACCTCGAGATGCTCGTCCGTAGCGGCCTCTCCCACAGCAAGGTCACCTTCCCGACCCCGTCGGAGAAGCAGCGCAAGCAGTAGAAGGTCGCGGCGGCATTGCAGGCCGTCTCCCCGCAGGCGGGGAGGCGGCCTTCTTCATCTTACCAGAGCGAAAGGGGTTCGGCATGGAGCTCGAACGGGCGATCATGGAACGTCGGAGCGTCCGCCAGTTCACGGACCGGGGGATCGGGAGGTCGGAGCTCGAGCAGATCCTCGAGGCGGGCATCTGGGCGCCCTGCGCCGGCAACCTCCAGGAGTGGGAGTTCGTGTGCGTGACCCACCCCCCGATGATCCACAAGATGAAGGTGGTCTCCCCGGGGGTTTTCTGGAAGCCCCAGGCCATCATCGTGGTCTGCGTGGACACGAGCAAGGCGGGGGAGGCCTTCGGGGCCCGGAACGCCGAGCGGCTGTCGATCTTCGACTGCGGGATGGCAGCCCAGAACATGATGCTGCGCGCGTACGACCTGGGGATCGGCAGCTGCGCCATCGGTTCCTTCAACGCGGCCGCGGTGAGAGAGCTCCTGGACATCCCCGAGCACGTGCGGCCGGAGCTGCTCCTGCTGCTCGGCTGCTACGGCGCCCTGCCGGAAGCCCCGCCCCGGCGGAGCGAGGTCATCCACTGGGAAGGTTTCGCACAGCAGGAGGATCGCGGAAACGGAGGTGCTGCGTGATATCGAAAGAGCTGAATCGGGAGCTCATGGAGCTCATCGGGTACATGGTCACCTCCGCCCGGGGGCTCGTGGACGAGCCCAAGTCTTACGGGCCCTTCCGCCTGATCGAAGGGGTCTCCCGGCTGTGCGAGACCCTGCAGAGCCAGCAGGGCGCGGACCGGGAGTTCCTCACGGAGCTCAGGGCGACCATCGACGAGAGCAAGTTCGTGCTCATGACCGACATGGGGGCCTTCGTGGAAATGCTCGATCGGGCCACCCTCCAGTACGCCAGGAAGCTCAAGACCCTCGAGGAATGATGACCGGCTCCTTCGACTTCCTGGCCCCTGAAGCCGTGATCACCGCCGTGGAGCAGGCCTTCGGCCTGAGCCTGGACGGTACCCTTGCCCCGTATCCCAGCTACATCAACCGGGTCTACGGCCTGAGGGACCAGGACGGCGCAGCCTACGTGGTCAAGTTCTACCGCCCCGGGCGCTGGGAGCGCGAGGCAATCCTGGAGGAGCACCGGTTCCTGCTGGACTGCGCCCAGGCAGACCTGCCCGTGGTTGCTCCGCTTGCGGATCCCGACGGCGACACCTTGGTGGAGCTCGACCTCTCAGGTGAAAGGGGGGACATGGAGTTCCTGTTCTCCCTGTACCCCAGACGGGGCGGGCGCAGCTTCGACGCCGAGAGCGACGAGGACTGGCGGCGCCTGGGTGCGGTGGCGGGGCGCTGCCACGCAGTCGGCCGGCAGGCGGAGGCCCCGCACCGGCTCACCTGCTTGCCCCAGGGGCTGACCGCCGGATTCGTCGAGGAGATCCTGACGGCGGGGCTCGTCCACCCGGACTGCAGGCCCGAGTTCGAGGCGGTGTGCCGGGAGGCCCTGGAGAATGTCACGCCCCTGTTCGCAGGGGCGGCCCTGCAGCGGGTCCACGGGGACTGCCACCGGGGAAACATCCTGGACCGCCCCGGAGAAGGGCTCCTGGTCATCGACTTCGACGACATGATGAACGCCCCGCCGGTCCAGGACCTGTGGCTCCTCCTGCCGGGCAAGGCCGCGGACTGCCGCAGGGAGCTGGAGCTCCTGCTGGAAGGCTACAAGGGCTTCCTGGACTTCGACCGCTCCACCCTGACGCTGATCGAGCCGCTGCGCTTCATGCGGATGGTCTATTTCCTGGCCTGGCGGGCGCGGCAGCGCCACGACCACTGGTTCGCCCACGCCTTTCCGGACTGGGGCGGGAAGGCCTTCTGGCTCAAGGAAACCGAGGACCTGCGCGAGCAGCTCGGGGTGATCCGGGAGTCTCTGGAATAGGACCACGGGGTGGGCTCCTTTCCGCACCGCAGAGCTTGCCCGCCTACCCCTTCTCCACCGCGCGGCGGCCCAGGGCGAAGGCCGCCCGGTTGACCGCCACCACGCTCTCCCCCTTGCCGGCAAAACGCTCCTCGATGGCGGCGAGCAGGCTCGCCTCCTGTAGGGGAAGAAACCCGGAGGCCGCTCCCACCATCACCATGTTGGTGGCCCGCAGCGAGCCGGCTTCCCGGGCCAGCTCCGCCGCCTCGACCAGGCGATGCTGCGGCAGACGGCGCAGCTCGCCGTACACCCGTTCGATCTCCGGGTAGTTGCCGATGTTCCGCACGGGCTCCGCGGCGCTCACTACGACCCCGTCGGGGCGCAGGTAGGCCAGGTAGCGCAGGGCCTCGAGGGGCTCCATGGACAGAATGAGATGGGCGCTGGCCCTGCCGACCAGGTCCCCGTAGATCGGCCCATCGGCAAGACGCAGGTGGGCCTGCACGGCCCCACCGCGCTGGGCCATGCCGTGGACCTCGGACTGGCGGACCTGGAGGCCCTCCTTCATGGCTCCCAGGGCGATGGCGGTAGCCACGGAAAGGACCCCCTGGCCGCCGACCCCGGCCAGAATCACGTCGTACTTCATGCCTGGCCCTCCCTGGCCTTCTGCTTCTCCTTGAGGGTCTGGATGCAGTCCCGCCGCGCGATGATCACCGACACGCCGGGATGCTCCATCTCCTCCCGGATCACCCGGGTGTTCTCCTCCGTGTGCTTGCGCAGGGGGACGATCAGCCGGACGTGCTCCCGCTCGACCCCCAGCCCGAGCACCAGCTGCTCCAGCCGGGAGGAGCTGAGGATGGTCGCCTGCCCGCCGGTCATGGCGGTGGTGCTGTTGTCCAGGATCAGCAGGGTCATGTTGGTCCCGGCCGAGACGGCGTCCACCAGGGGCGAGATCCCCGAGTGCATAAAGGTGCTGTCTCCGATCACCGCCACCACCGGGCGGAAGCCCGCCTCCGAGGCCCCCTTGGCCATGCCCACGGAGGCCCCCATGCACAGGCACGTCTCGATGGCTTCGTGGGGAGGCAGGAAGCCCAGGGTGTAGCAGCCGATGTCGGAGGTGACGAGCTTGTTCTCGAAGGAGGCCACCGCCAGGTTCAGGGCGTCGAAGCTGTCCTTGTGCGGGCAGCCTGCGCACAGCTGGGGGGGACGCCCGGGCAGGCTCAGGGCGGGCGGGGCCAGGGCCACCCCCTGCCTGGCAGGCAACCCCAGGGCCGGACGCACGTTGTCCGGGGTGAGCTCCCCGGTCCGGGGCACGGCCCCGTCCTCCTTGCCCGTGATCGTCACCGACTGGGGCAGGATGCCCCGGAGGCTGCGCTCCACGAAGTAGAAGCCCTCCTCGAGCACCACGATCCTCCGGACGCTCCCGGCCAGCCGCCGGATCTTCTCCACCGGCAGGGGGTAGGCGCTGATGTGCAGGTGCGAGGGCCGCACGGTGAGCTCCTCCAGGTTCTCCATGTAGTAGTTCCAGCCCAGCCCGGTGGTGAGCACCCCGAACTCGGTGAAGGCCTCGTTGATCTCCAGGGGATTGTGGGGGCAACTCTCCGTGTAGGCCAGGAACTCCCCCTGCTGGTCCAGCAGGCGATTCCAGAGCACCCTGCCCGTGGAAGGCAGGAGCGTCCACCCGGTCTTCTGCTCGGCCTTGTGCAGGGGATTCTGGGCCCGCCGCGTTCCCGTCCGCACCACCGAGCGGGCGTGGGCGATGCGAGTGACCAGGCGGACCATGACCGGGATGTGGAAGCGCTCCGAGAGCTCGAAGGCCTCCAGGGTCATCTCGTAGACCTCCTGCTGGTGTCGGGGCTCGAGGCAGAGGATACGGGCAAAGTCGGCGTAGAAGCGGCTGTCCTGCTCGTTCTGGGAGGAGTGCATGCCCGGGTCGTCGGCCACCGCCAGGACCAGCCCCCCCTGGATGTCCAGGAGCGCCGAGTTGATGAAGGGGTCCGCGGCCACGTTCAACCCCACGTGCTTCATGCTGACCAGGACCCGCCTCCCGACCAGGGAAACGCCCACGGCCGCCTCGTAAGCGGTCTTCTCGTTGGAGCACCACTGGGCCACGAACTCCCCACCCTCTGCCGCCCGGGCCTGGAGGAACGCCATGATCTCGGAGGAAGGGGTACCCGGGTAGGCGTAGGCCGCCGTGATTCCTGCGTCCATGGCCGCCATGGCCAGGGCTTCGTCGCCCAACAGCACCATTTCAGGCATGTTCTTCTCCCCGGCTCGAAATCCGCGGGTTCTTTATAGCAGTCGGGGGCGCGGCACGTCAACGACGGTGCCGGGCCG
>JAFGFV010000134.1 GCA_016930895.1 Spirochaetales bacterium
AGGGACACCCACACCACGATGGCCGCCCCGAAGGAGACGAACAGGAGGATCCGCGACTCCACCGGATGATGGTTTCCGCCGTACCAGTAGGCGAATTGGATCAGGCACACCACGCCGAAGACGATGAGGTTGGACACCTGCCCGGTGGCGACCGCATGGTGGGTGAACAGGGAGTAGCGGGCGGTGTAGGAGAGGAGCAGCAGGAACAGGACCCCCACGTAGCCGCTCAGGTACCAGGTTTCGCGGGGCTTCTTCTTGAGAAACAGCAGGTAGGCGGTGATCACCCCAAGGAGAACGGTCGTAGCCAGGGAGCCGACGGAGAACGTGCTGAGGCAGAACACGGGACACCTCCAGTCTTGTCCACCCCTCCCCCCGGCGAGCGCTCAGTCCTCGCGTTCGTCCCGGGCTTTGCGGCGGGCCAGGCGCTTGCTCAGAGCCTGGGGCGTGATCCCAAGCAGCCCGGCGGCGATCGCCTGGTTTCCCTTCGAGCGCTCGAGGGCCTCCTCCACCAGCCGCCGGGTGCATTCCTTGAGGGTCGGAAGCTTCTGCGGGAAGTCGAGCTGCCCCGTTTCCGCCGCGAGGTGGGGCGCGGCCCCGGTGTGGCCCATGGCCTCCCGGAACGGCTGAAGCGACAGCATCTTTTCCCGCTGTCTGCTGACCGCGTTGAAGATCATGGAGCGCAGCTCCCGGACGTTCCCCGGGAAATCGTAGGTCTCCAGCAGCACGAGCAGCTCCGGTGGCACCGCCAGTCTCTTCCTGCCCAGCTGCTCCGCCGCCTGGCCGAGAAAGTGATCGAGAAGCAGCGGCAGGTCGTCCTTTCGCTCCCGCAGGGGGGGTATGCGCACCTCGTAGGTTTGCAGGCGAAAGTACAGGTCCCGGCGGAAGGAACCGGAGGCCACGAGCTCCGCCAGGTCCCGGTGGGTGGCGATGACGAAGCGGGCGCCGGTGGTGCGGACCAGATCGGAACCCAGGGGATAGTACTCCCGCGATTCCACCAGCCGCAGGAGCTTGATCTGGCTGGCCGGGGCCAGGTCCCCGATCTCGTCCAGGAACAGGGTGCCGGCATCCGCCTGCTGCACGAGTCCCTTGCGGACGGACTCCGCCCCCGTGAAGGCTCCCCGGACATGACCGAAGAGGGTGTCGGCGAACACGTTGTCATCGACCCCGGCGGTGTTCACCTTGACCAGCGGCCCCCGGCGGCCACTGGCCGCATGGATCGCCTCCGCGAACAGCTCCTTGCCGGTCCCCGTCTCCCCGGTCACCAGCAGGGTCTCCGCTGTAGGGGCCAGTGACTCCGTGAACTGGAAGATCGTCTGCATCCGACGGTTGCGGGTCACGATCCGGCTGAAGGGCTCCGGCCTGGCCAGAGTTCCCGAGAGCATGCTGTCCCGCAGGGAGGAATACCGGCGCGCCATGCGCCGCATCTCGACGGCCCGCTGCACTCCGCTGATCAGCCGGCTCGGTTCGACCGCCTTGACCATGTAGTCGAAGGCGCCCTCCTTCATGCAGCGCACGGCCGTGTCGATATCGTCGGATGCGGTGACGATGATCACCGGGATCTGGGGGAAACGTTCGTGGATCTGTTCGAGGAGGCCATCGCCGCTCACCTGAGGCATGGCCAGGTCCAGCAGCACCACCTCGACCTCTTCGGAATCGAGCAGTGGCATCACCCGCCGGGGGTCCTCGCACGCGATCAGGTTGCCCATCCCGGCTGCGGTCAGGACCTTCTGCATCCCCGAGAGAACCGCCTCCTCATCGTCCACCAGGAGGACCGGGTGCTCCGGGAACCCTTCGCTTTTCATCGGCAGCCCTTCATGCGCACGCACCTCCGCCCGGTGCGGGAGACTTGCGCCCCCCGGGATTGGGTTCTCTAAGGCGGCACGACAACTATAGACCCCGCGCAGCGCAGCGGTCAACGACGGGCCCGACAAGCGATCCCGGGGTAGACGGATCCGGTGCGCTCTTGCCCCCGGCGCGACGGGCATCGTAGAATCCCCTGGGACACCGCCGGGGTGCCGGCGCGGAGGCCCGGAGGGCCGGTCCCGGAAGGGGGCCTGAGGCATGACCGAGAGAGAGAACCTGGAGCGTGTCGTACGCTTCCAGGAACCCGAGTGGATCCACATGACCTTCCACATCAACCCATCCTGCTGGCACCACTATCCCCAGGACGCCCTCCAGGAGCTGATGGCGGCCCACCGGCTGCTCTTCCCCGGCTTCGAGCCCAGCCCCGGACCGGTCAAGGTGGAGCTGCCTCCTTTCCTGCTTGCCTACAAGCCCTTCACCGACCCTTGGGGCTGCGTCTGGGAAACCACGGACGACGGGATCATGGGCACGGTGGTGCGCCACCCCCTGGAAAGCTGGGACAGTTTCGACGACTACACTCCCCCGGACCCCGAGCATTTCAGCCACTGGGGCCCCATCGACTGGGAGGCCCAGAAGGGGCAGATCGGGCCCTCCATCTCCCAGTCCTGGATCCGGAACGGGGAAATCGGGCACAACCACACCTGGCTGCGCCTGATCGACATTCGCGGGTACGCCAATGTCCTCTACGACATGACCGACGGCGAACCGCGCCTGCTCCGTCTCGTGGAGATGCTCGAAGACTTCAACATGGGACTCCTGGAGAACTGGATCACCCGAGTGGGTGTGCGTTGGATGAGCTTCTCCGAGGATCTGGGCATGCAGGTGGGCCCCATGCTTTCGCCGGAGCAGTTCCGCGGCTACATCAAACCCAGCTACCGACGCCTGTTCAATCGGGCCCAAGAGGCCGGCTGCATCGTCCACGTGCACGCCGACGGGGACATCCGCACTTTGGTCCACGACCTGCTGGAATGCGGCGTGGACGTTCTGAACCTGCAGGACCTGGTGAACGGCGTGCCGTGGATCCAGCAGAACTTGCGCGGCCGGGTGTGCATCGAGCTGGATATCGACCGGCAAAGCATCACCTTCGGGGGCACGCCGGCCGAGATCGACGCCCTGATCCGCAGCGAGGTGGAGGCCCTGGGCAGCCGGAAGGGCGGGCTGATGATGATCTACGGCCTGTACCCGGGGGTCCCCCTGGCCAACGCAGCGGCCGTGATGGACGCCATGGAGCGCTACGCGGGCTACTTCACCTGAAGCCCCTGCCCGATCTGTCCGACCCGCCACTGCCTGGCCAGCAGCAGGAGCTCCGGGCGGTACTCGAAGTGCATGGTATCGAAGAAGAACCACTTGCCGCCCCAGATGAACCCCTGCTCCTCAAAGGCGTGCACGATCGGCTGGGGGACCATCCAGCGCTTCTCGTAGGGCAGGGAGTACCACTGCCTCTCGTGGGGCAGGGCCCAGCGCCAGTAGGCGTACAGCCCGCCGTAGCTCTTGGGGACCAGGTCGATGGCGATCCCGTAGCTGTGATAGCTGCGGGAGCGCGTCCCGGCGATGGCGCGCCAGTTGTACCCGGCAAACCCTTTGAGGCCCTCGAGAAACTCCCTGGTTTCCTCGTTGGACTGCGCCAGCCGCTGGAGCGATCGCTCCACGGCGGCCAGAGGCTCGACGAGGGCTTTGTGCACGCTCACGGGGTAGCCCAGGAACAC
>JAFGFV010000135.1 GCA_016930895.1 Spirochaetales bacterium
AATCGTGACTATTTTTCTCACGTACGAACCGTTATCGCAGTAGAGGACTTCGAAGACAGACGGGCGCGGCACCTGTACGTGGCCCTGGAAGAGTGCTTCCGGGAAGGGGAGACGAGCGCGGAGGCGCTGCTGCAGAGGCTCGAAGACCCGGCCTTGAGAAAAATCCTCCTGGAGAAGACCGCCTCGGGAGAGTTCTCGATCAGCCCTGAGCGCCTGATTCAGGACGGCCTCAGGGCGGTGCGCGTCCGCAGCCTGGAGCGTCGGCGGCGCGCCCTGACGCAAGAGCTGTCGCGGGCGCCCGATGCTGCGCGCCTGCGGGAGCTGCTGTCGGAGAAGATGTATCTGGACGAGGAACTTCAGAGCCTAAAGGTGACCCTGGATGACAGATCTGCAGAATGATACGGCCATCGTCAAGCTGATCGCATACGCCAAGAAAAAGAAGAGCATCACCTACGACGAGGTCAACGATTTTCTTCCCGACGCCATCGTGAACTCCGACCGCATCGAGGAGGTGATGGCCATCCTCGAGAAGAACAACATCAAGATGGAGGAGGAAGAGGTCGAGCTTCCCGAGGACGAGGAAGAGCAGAAGGCGCCCCCCAGCAAGCAGAGGCTGATGTACGACGAGAAGGATTCTGCGGTGGATGACCCCATTCGCCTGTACTTGCGGGAGATCGGCAAGGAGAGCCTTCTCACCGCCGAACAGGAGGTGTACCTCTCCCAGAAGATGGAAGAGGGGGAGAACATCATCAAGAAGGTCATCCGGGGGGCCGGGCTGTTCGTCCCGGAGGTGTACAAGCTGGCCCTGAGCATCAGCTCCCGGGTCGACCCGCGCGAGCTGAATCTCTCGAAGAAGGAGATCTCCGAGTTTCTGGCCGAGCGTCGACGGGTCACTCAGTTTTACCGGGAGGCACTCCGGCCCCACATGCCCGAAATCCGGGGGTTCATGGAGAACAAGAGGCGTCTGGAGGGAGACGGCGGGCGGGTCCTGCAGGACAAAGAGCTCCTGCAGCAGCGGCAGCAGATGCTCAAACGGCTGGCGGAGCTGGATCTGCACCCCGAAGAGATCGGGATGGTGTCAGACAAGTTCCTGGCCGCGGCGACCCGGATCCGCAAGATCCAGAAGGAGAAGCAGAAGATCAAGAAACGTCTCGGGGTGTCCAGCCAGAAGGAGCTGCGCAGCCTGGGGCGGGGTTTGGCCCTGAGGGCGGATCGGGAGCGCATCGAGGCGGACCTGGGCATGGCGGCGGAGCGGATCAAGGAGCTGATCCGGCAGATCCAGGTCAACGACAAGAAGCTCGCCAAGCTCGAGAATGACTTTTTGAACACGATCGACGAGGTTCTGGAAATGGCCCGGGACATCGAGCGGGGCCGGATCATGATGAAGAACGCCAAGGACCGCCTGATCAAGGCGAACCTTCGTCTGGTCGTGAGCATCGCCAAGAAGTACACCAATCGCGGTCTGCACTTCTTCGATCTGGTGCAGGAGGGCAACATCGGACTGATCAAGGCCGTGGAGAAGTTCGAGTACCGCAAGGGATACAAGTTCTCGACCTATGCCACCTGGTGGATCCGCCAGGCCATCACGCGCTCGATTTCGGACCAGGCCCGCACCATCCGGGTGCCGGTGCACATGATCGAGCAAATCAACAAGGTGGTGCGGGAGTCCCGCCAGCTCATGCAGGTGCTCGGGCGGGAGCCCACGGACGCGGAGGTGGCCGAGAAGCTCGGCTGGACCACCCAGCGCGTCAAGTCCGTCAAGAGCGTGGCTCGGGAGCCGATCTCTCTGGAGACGCCCATCGGGGAAGAGGATGATTCCCTGCTGGGGGATTTTATCGAGGACAAGGAGATCGAAAACCCGGCCAGCCAGACGGCCTTCAAGCTCCTCCAGGAGCAACTCGGCAAGGTCCTCCACACCCTTCCGCCCAGGGAGCAGGAAGTGCTCAAGATGCGGTTCGGACTGGAGGACGGTTACTCGTTGACCCTCGAAGAGGTGGGTCTGTACTTCAACGTCACGCGGGAGCGCATTCGCCAGATCGAGGCCAAGGCGCTCCGTCGGCTTCGCCATCCGAAGCGCAGCCGGCGGCTCAAGGATTATCTGGAACATTAGCCGAACGTGCGGCGCATGTTCGGCAGGTCACCGGGAAGGGGAATAGGGATGGCAATGCAAGAAGTCTTCGACAAGCTGCGCAAGCTTCAGGAGGTGTTGTCCGAGAAATTCGAGATCCAGCGCGAGATGGAGGAGATCCCGAAGATCCTGGCCACCAAGACCGAGCTTCTCAACCGCATGAAGAAGTCCTACGTGGAGAACTCCCAGGACCACAAGGCCAAGAGCAAGTACATCGATGAGCTGCGCAACAGGGCCATCGAGGCGGAGCGTCAGCGCGAGGGCTTCGAGAAGCAGATGGACATGATCCAGACGCAGCGGGAGTACGAGGCGCTGGACAAGGAGATCCGGGATTCCGGCGAGAAAGAACAGGACCTGCGCCGCGATCTCCAGCGGGAGGAGCAGTCGCTCGGCGAGATGAAGGTCAACCTCGAAAAGGAGGAGGCCATGATCGCCAAGCAGGAAGAGGAGGTCCAGGGCGAGCAGTCCAGGATCAAAGAGGCGCTCGCGGAGAAGAACAAGGCCCTCAAGGGCCTGGAGCGCAAGGAAAAGACCATCACACCCGGTCTGGACGAGGAGATCCTGTTCAAGTTCGAACGGATCATCAAGAGCAAGTCCGGGCTGGGGATCGTCCCGGTGGAGCACGGGGTGTGCAGCGGCTGCCACATGATCTTGACCGCGCAGTACGTGAACGACGTGAGGGGGGGCGACGGGATCATGTTCTGTCCCTACTGCAGCAGGATCCTGTTCTACCGGCCCGAGGAAGAGGCTCCGTCCGAAGAGGAGGAGGAGGAAGTCCAGGAAGAGACTCCGGAGGAGGAAGATCTCGACGAAGAAGAGGACAGCGGCAGTTCCGACGACGAGGACTGAAGCGGGTGCGATAGTTGACGTGTAGAGGCGGGTCAGGCCAGCCGCGCGATTTTTGGCTGCTTCGCAGCCAGAAAAAGCGAGGAAAGTCCGGGCTCCTCAGAGCATGATGCCGGGTAACTCCCGGGTTTCCGTTTCCGCGCCCTCCGGGCGGGGGGACGGAAAACAGACAGCGCCACAGAAAACATACCGCCTGACGGCTCCCCGCTTGGCGGGGTCCGTTCGGTAAGGGTGAAAAGGCGGGGTAAGAGCCCACCACCGGAGAGGCAACTCGTCCGGGTACGGCAAGCCTCATCAGGAGCAAAGTCAAGCAGCAGGTACGGCACGCTCTGGCCATGAAGCCTGCGGGTAGACTGCACGAGGTCGAGGGGAGACCCCCGGCCCCAGACAGATGGCGGCCCTTCGACAGAACCCGGCTTACAGACCCGCCTCTACTTTTTTCCCGCCGTGCCGCGCGGCACGGCGGGGTGAGATATGGCGGCCCCTATGATGCTGAATGCAGACCGATATCGATACACCCGCAAGAAGCGACGCAGAATCCCGGTCCTGCTGATCGTGCTGTTGGCGGCAGCCGCGGGCCTGGGGGTGCTCGCCTGGCAGCTCGATCTGATCGGTCGGGTCCGGGGCCTGTTCCGGCAGGAAAGCCAGCCGCTGCCGCTGGCGGAGTTGTGGGACAACCGCCTGTACGAAGAGATCATCGCGCGCTGCGACGAGCGGCTGCGCGAGGAGCCGCTGGACACCCAGGCCCTGGTGTTCCGGGGGTTCGCCTACTTCTACCGGGCAGTCTCGGAGGTCACCCTCGAGGAGCGGATCCCGTTTCTCGACGAATCGATCGTGTCACTGCGCCAAGCGATGCTCGGGGACGAGAACCCCTGGGCGGCGGAGACCAGCTACGTGCTGGGCAAGGCCTACTACCACCGCGGAAAGTATTACTACGATCTGACCATCGAGTACCTCGAGCGGGCCCTGGAAGCAGGCTACCAGGCCGACGACATCTACGACTATCTCGGCCTGGCGGCCACACAGCTGGACCGCGTGGAAGAAGGGCTGCGGTACTTTTTCCAGGCCCTGGAAATCAATCCCACGGACCTGCTGCTCTTGATGATCGGGCAGAGCTATCTGCAGCTGGGACGCACCGAGGAAGCGGAGGAATACCTGATTCGGGCGGTCAACAAGACCGACGACAAGGCGGTGGAAAAGCGTTCCCGGCTGCTGCTCGGGCAGCTGTACTTCGACGCGCAGGATTTCTTCAAAGCCGAGAAAGAGTACCTCACAATCCTGGAAATCGACCCCAACTCGGCCGAAGCCCACTTCAATCTTGGAGAGATCTATCTTAAAATGAACGACCTCGTCAGGGCCAGGGCGGAGTGGCGCAAGACCCTGATCATCGACCCCTCGCACTACGGGGCGAGGCTGCGATACTATCGGTAGGGCAACTAACGGGAGGGATCCTATGGGCCTGGGCGGCATGTTTGAAGCATTCTCGACGGACATCGGCATCGACCTGGGTACCTGCAACACCCTGGTGCACGTCAAAGGAAAGGGCATCGTCCTGTCGGAGCCTTCGGTAGTGGCCGTGGAGCGCGGCACCAAGAGGGTCGTGGCAGTCGGCACCGAGGCCAAGAAGATGCTCTGGAAGACCCCGGGGGACATCATCGCCATCCGTCCTATGCGCGACGGCGTGATCGCGGACTTCGAGACGACCGAGAAGATGATCCGCTACTTTATCGCCAGGGTGCTTCCTCGCAAGTGGCTGGTCAAGCCCCGGATGGTGATCGGGGTGCCGACCTGCATCACCGAGGTGGAGAAGCGGGCGGTTCGGGAGAGCGCGGAGCAGGCGGGGGCCCGGGAGGTCTATCTGATCGAGGAGTCCATGGCCGCGGCCCTGGGAGCGAACATCCCGGTCCTGGAGCCCGCGGGGCACATGATGTGCGACGTGGGCGGGGGCACCACGGAGATCTCCGTCATATCCCTGGGAGGGCTGGTGGTATCCAACGCTATCCGCGTGGGGGGCGACGAGTTCGACGAGGCGATCATCAAGCACGTGCGCAACATCCACAACTTGATCATCGGCGAGCAGACCGCGGAGAACGTCAAGATCACGATCGGCAACGCTTCTCCGGAAAAGAAGATCGAGAAGATGGAGATCAAGGGCACCGACGCCATCACCGGGCTCCCCCGGCGCCTGGAGATGGACTCGGTGGAGCTGCGGGAGGCCCTGAAGGAGCCCATCTACCAGGTCATCGAGGAGGTCAAGAAGACCCTGGGCGAGACCCCGCCGGAGCTGGCGGCGGATATCGTGGAGCGGGGGATCGTCATGACCGGCGGCGGCTCGCTGCTCAAGGGCTTTCCTAAGCTGGTGGCCAAGGAGACCGGGGTACCCGTGATCCTGGCGGAGAACCCCCTGCTGTGCGTGGCCCTCGGGGCCGGAAAGTTCCTGGAAGGGTTGAAGGACGTCGGCAAGCGCTACTACAACATCAAGTACTGACCCCTGAAGCACTGCGATGGCCAGGGTTTCCGGTTTCGTCCAAAAGCACAGGAGCGGAGTCACCTTCACGCTCCTCGTGGTGGCGTGCGTGCTGCTCATCCTCTTCTCCAACCGGAACGTCGTGCTGAAACCCAAGCAGGTGGGGCAGTCCGTTACCTCGGTGTTCCAGATGGCCGTGCACTCGGTGGCGGGTTGGTTCGCCGGGACCTGGAACTCCATCGGGGAGCTCAAGAAGCTGCGGCAGGACCTGGAGCAGACCCGGGCCCGCCTGGCGGAGTATGAGAGGGTCTCGAGGGACGTGGGGGAGTTGCGCCGGGAGAACGAGGCGCTGCGGGAGCAGCTGGGCTTCGCCCGGAGTCTCCCGACGCGCTACGTGGCCGGAGAGGTGATCGCCCGGGACCCGGGCAGCCAGTTCTCGACGATCATGGTGAACCGCGGGCGCCGGCACGGCGTGCGGAAGGGCATGCCGGTGGTGGCCTTCCAGGACGGCCTGCAGGGCCTGGTCGGCAAGGTGCAGATGGTGAACCTCCTGAGCTGCGCGGTCCAACCGATTTCGGACCCCACCTCGTACGTGGCGGCGCGACTGGCCAGCTCCCGCTACGACGGCCTGGTCGCGGGCAGCCGGCTGCCTTCCGGGAACCTGGTCATGACCTACGTGCGCAAGCTGGCCCTGACCGACATCGAGTATGGGGAGCTGGTGGTCACTTCGGGGATGGGCCAGCTGTATCCGGAGGGAATCCACATTGGACGGGTACGGGAGATGACGGCCAAGGGGTACGAGGCTTCCCTGGAGCTCGAAGTGCAGCCGATTGTGGACTTCTCCCGGTTGGAGTACGTCTTTATCCTCGACATGGGACAGTAGTGGACAGGGATTTCAAGGCCACGCTGATCGCGACCATCCTCTGTGCGGGGGCCGTGGTGCTCCAGAGCACTCTGCTGCACTGGGTGGCGCTGCGCGGAATCAAGCCCGACCCGGCCTTGATCATCCTGGTGTATACGGCCGTGCGCAGGGGGAGCATGAGCGGCCAGGTGACGGGCTTCGCCTCCGGGATCCTCGAGGACCTGCTGAGCCTCTCCCCCGTGGGCTTTCACGCCCTCTCCCGTACCGTGATCGGCTATCTCTACGGGCGGATGGAAGGCAAGATCTTCCTCGATCCGATTCTCATGCCGCTGCTGCTGACCATCATTGCTACGATCCTGAAGGGGTTCGTCGCGGCGTTCACGGTCTTGTTGTTCGCCGTCGACGCCCCGGGCTTCAAGCTGTTCGCCGGGCCGCTCTGGATCGAGGTGGGCTACAACGCGGTGCTGGCCCCGTTTGTTTTCGCGCTGCTCAGCCTCGTGAAACCCCTCAGGCCCAGGGACGTGGAGCGGGCATGATCGTCGATCGAACCCCGTCCTCCACGGTCGCTCGGCGCCGGACCAAGGTCCGGGCAATCGCCCTGGGCGTGGTGATCGGGGGGGTATTCCTGGTGCTGATCGGTCAGCTGTTCTACCTGCAGGTCATCCGAGGGTGGGAGTTCAAGCGTCAGGCCCGGGCGGTCACGCGCCGGGAGCTGCCCATTCCGGCCCAGCGCGGGGAGATCTTCGACCGGCATTACGACTTTCCCCTGGTGGTGAACCAGGACTCTTTCGCCGTGGACGTGATTCCCGCGGAGGTGGGGGGCGAGCGCCGGGAGCCGCTGTTCGAGCAGCTGGCGGCGATCCTGCGGATCGACCCACAGGAGATCCACCAACGGGTCCCGCCGCGGTTTTATCACCTGTACCAACCGGTGGAAATCAAGGGCGGGGTGGGCTTCGAGACGGTGGCCTACCTGGCCGAGCACATCGACGAGTTCCCCGGCACCAGCTGGCACAACAAGCCGATCCGCAACTACCTGGCTACCGAGTCCTTGGCCCACGTGATCGGCTATGTCGGCGATATCACCCGGGAGGAGCTGCAGGTTCTGTACAACGAAGGCTACGGCTTCGGTACGGTCCTGGGCAAGAGCGGGATCGAGAAGCAGTACGACCGCACCCTGCGGGGAGTGGACGGCAAGCGCTTCCGGACGGTGGACGTGCGGGAGAAGTCCCTGACCCTGCCCCCGGAGGAGGACCTCCCCCCGGAGCCCGGGAAGAACCTGGTCCTGACCATAGACCGTCACATCCAGCTGCTGTGCGAGAAGGCCCTGGGGGCTCGGATCGGCTCCGTGGTGGTGCTCAAGCCCACCACCGGCGAGATCCTGGCCATGGTCTCTTACCCGTACTTCGACGCCAACCTGTTGTACACCGACCGGGGCCCGGAGGTCTTCACCCGGCTGTCGCTCGACCCGACGTTCCCCTTCATCAACCGGGCGATCCAGTCCGTGTATCCCCCGGCTTCGACCTTCAAGGTGGTCATGGCCACCGCCCTGGTCGAGGAGGAGGTGTTCCCGATCACCCGGAAGATTACCTGCCACGGGTCCATCGAATACGGCGATCGGGTGTTCCACTGCCATGCCCGCAAGACCGGTCACGGCGCCCTGGACCTGTTCGGCGGGATGGCCCAATCCTGCGACGTGTACTTCTACACCGTGGGGGATGAGCTGGGGGTGGAGCGCATCAGCTACTATTCCAGGGAGTTCGGCCTCGGGCAGCTGACCGGCGTCGACCTTCCGGGGGAGGTCGCCGGTTTCGTGCCGACCCCGGAATGGAAACAGGCGACTCGCCACATGAAGTGGCTCGGGGGAGACACCCTGAACATCTCGATCGGCCAGGGGTTTCTGCTGGTGTCGCCGCTGCAGATGGCCAACATGGTGGCCATGGTCGCCAACGAGGGGCGGATCTACCGCCCCCACATCCTCAAAGAGGTGCGGGAGCCCCTGAGCGGGCAGGTCATCCGGGCGATGGAGCCGGAGATCCTGCGCGTGGCGCCGGTGCGCCGCGAGACCTTGGAGGTCGTTCAGGAGACCATGCGAGGGGTGGTCACGGAGGGCACCGCGAACGTGGTCATCACCACCAAGGCCGTTGAGGTGGCCGGCAAGACGGGCACCGCCGAAGTCGGCAAGGAAGAGCAGTGGCACTCCTGGTTCGCGGCTTACGCCCCCTACCAGACCGATGACCCCGATGAGCGCGTGGTGGTCGTGGTGTCCGTCGAGGCCGAGAACGAGTGGGAGTGGTGGGCGCCCAAGGCGGCCGACGTGATCTTTCAGGGGATCTTTGCCGACCAGACCTACGAGGAGGCGGTGGAGACCTTGCGTCCCTGGTGGTACCTCCAGCAGCAGAGGGAAGTCCAGGACGAGGTGGTCCAGCGGTGAGGCGCGTATCGCTGTTCGGGTTCGACTTTGCCCTGCTCGGGGCGGCCCTGGCTCTCACGATCTTCGGGGTCCTGTTCGTCTACTCCAGCGGGATCGGCCTGGGTGGGGAGCTGAACTCCGACGAGTACATGCGCCAGATCATCTGGGCGGTCAGCGGACTGGCGCTCATGACCGGCGTGATCCTGGTGAGCTACAACCGGCTGCGGTCGGTTGCCCTGTACCTGTACGGGTTCATCAACCTGCTGCTGCTGGTCACCCTGCTGGTAGGCAGGGAGGTGCACGGGGCCCGCTCCTGGCTGGGGATCGGCGGTTTCGGGATCCAGCCCTCGGAGTTCGCCAAGGTCTTTACCGTGCTGTTCCTGGCCTCCTACTTCGCCAGGATCGGCAAGCGGCTCCAGAAGCTGCCGGGATTCCTGGGGGGGTTCGGGATCGTGCTGGTCCCCATGGGCCTGATACTCCTGCAGCCGGACATGGGCACGGCCCTGGTGTTCATCCCGATCTTCCTGTTCATGGCTTTCGCCGCGGGGGCCCCGCTGCGGTACGTGACGTACCTGCTGGCCGCGGGGGCGCTGGCCCTGGTTCTGGCGCTGTACCCCTCCTACCAACGCTTCATCCTCGGCAGCGAGCTGGGCCTGTTGGGGATGATCACGACCTTCGGGGTGGCTCGCTACTTCCTGGCCGCCCTGGCGCTGGTCGCGGCGCTCGCCTTCTGGGGATACCGCAGCTTCAAGCGCGGGTACTTCTACTGGATCCTGTACGCGGTGAGCCTGCTCCTGGTCGCTCTGGTGGGGGCCCTGGGGATCGGCAGGGTGCTCAAGGACTACCAGATCATGCGCTTCGTCGTGTTCCTGGATCCCCGGGTGGATCCCCGGGGCGCAGGCTGGAACCTGATCCAGTCGGTCACCGCCGTGGGCTCCGGCGGGCTGCTCGGAAAAGGGTACCTTCAGGGCACGCAGAGCCACTACCAGTTCCTGCCCCAGCAGAGCACCGACTTCATCTTCTCGATCCTGGCCGAGGAGTGGGGGTTCGTGGGCGGCCTGGCGGTGTTCGCGCTGTTCCTGGTCATCCTGATCCGGGGGATCCGGATCATGTACACGGCCCGGGACGACTTCGCCATGAACGTGTGCGCGGGACTCGTGGGGATGGTCTTCTTCCACGTGATCGTGAACGTCGGCATGGCCATGGGGATTATGCCCATCACCGGGATTCCGCTGTTCTTCCTCTCCTACGGGGGTTCGTCCCTCTGGACCGGGCTGATCGCCGTGGGGCTTCTGCTGAACATCCACCTGCGCCGGTACAGCCACTAGCGGCAAAAAACATGCGAAGCCGATACGCCCGCCTGCCGAGGTAGATAGAAGAGAGCCGCTGCCCATGATCTCCAGTCCCCTGCTGGCCCGCATCGAGACGTCCAAGAACTTGCCGACGCTGCCGCACATCCTCCTGCAGCTCATCGACACGTGCAATCGCAAGGAGAAGGGGATCAAGGAGCTTGCCCGGCTGATCAACCAGGACCCGTCGTTGAGCGAGCGGGTGCTGCGTCTGGTCAACTCCGCCTACTACAGCCTGAAGAAGAAGGTCAGCTCGATCGACCAGGCCCTGCTCCTGCTGGGCACCGATGCGATCAAGAACCTGGCGATCAGCTCGTCGATCTACCAGGTCTTCAACCGTCCCCGCAGCCGTTCCTCCTTCGACCTCAAGCTGTTCTGGTGGCACTCCCTGAGCTGCGGCGCGGTTTCGCGGCTGATCGCGGCCAAGATCGGCTACCCCTCCCCCGACGAGGCGTTCCTGTCCGGGCTTCTGCACGACATCGGCAAGATCCTTCTGTGGGTGAACTTCGAAGAGGAGTACGAGGTCATCCTTCGGGCCTCGGCCTACCAGAGCGACGCCCTGCTGAAGGGGGAACGGGAGCTCGGCCTGACGCACTCTCAGGCGGGGGCCTGGCTGGTCAGCCGGTGGAACCTCCATTCCTTTCTGCCGGACGCGGTGCTCTACCACCACGATCCCCTGGAGCGCATCCTACACGCCTCGCCGCTCGTGCAGATCGTCTACTCCGCCAACCGGCTGTGCCCGATGGTCCCGCAGGAGCAGGGCCAGGGGCAGGAGGTGCAGGCGGCAGCCAAGCTGCTGGGGCTCAAGCGGCAGGAGCTGGAGCAGCTGCGGGACAAGGCGGAGGCGGAGGTCCGGGAGCTGGCCGGTTCGCTGGACATCGAGATCAGCCCGCCGCTGGAGCAGGAGCTCGGGCTGTCCGCGGAGGACCAGGGCAAGTATGACCAGCTCACCGACTGGGTGCGGGACATCTCCCTGCTGTACAGCAGCGCGGAGGCGCTCCTGCGCGCTTCCGGCGCGGAGGAGCTGCTCAAAGTAGCCCGGCAGGGGCTGCAGGTGCTCTTTGACCCCGACTCGGTGTGCTTTTTCCGCTACGAGCCGGAGCGGCTGATCGGCGTGGCCGCCGGCACCGACGATCCGCGCGACGAGATCCGGGAGCTGGTGATCCCGTTTCGCGAGGAGGCCAGCCTGCTCGTGCGCTCCCTTTCCGGTCGGGTCCTCGAGGACAGCCTGGCCCGCAAGCAGGGCCACAAGCTCACCATCCTGGATGAGCAGCTGGTCCGCTTCCTGGGGGGGGAGGGCTTCCTGTGCCTGCCCCTGAGCGCCGAATCCGAGCCGATCGGGGTGCTGGTGCTGGGGGTCACGGCGGCCCAGCGCTCGCAGATCCTGGGCAAGCGGAAGCTCCTGGGTATGTTCGCCAACCTGGTGTCCCTCGCCATGTTCGCCAACCTGGTCAAGGAGCGGGAGGTGCAGCACATCCGGGAGGAGCGGGTCTCCGCCTCCAGCCTGCTGGCCCGGCGCATCGTGCACGAGGCCCACAATCCCCTGGGGATC
Source organism: Spirochaetales bacterium (assembly GCA_016930895.1). The sequence continues at coordinate 11,615 of JAFGFV010000135.1, forward strand.
ATCAACAACTACCTGAGCATCCTCGCCACGAAGCTCGTCGACAACGAGGCGGCCCAGGACGACTTGCGAATCGTGCGGGAGGAGATCCGCCGGGTCTCCCAGATCATCAGCGAGCTGTCCAGCTTCTCCAACCACGGGGAAACCCCCCGCGAAGCGGTGGACGTGAACTCGGTGCTTTCGGACCTGGTCAAGATCTCGCAGGAAGCCCTGTGGCAGAAATCCAAGGTGCGGGTCCACCTGGGCCTGGAGCCCAAGCTCCCGCTGTTCAAGTCCGACAAGAACCGCCTCAAGCAGGTGGTGATCAACCTCCTGCGCAACGCGAGCGAAGCCATGCCCGGCGGAGGCAGCATCCACATCGAGTCCGCCCTGGAGCCCGGGGACCCGCAGTACATCGAGATCAGGGTCAAGGACGAAGGCCCCGGGATCGACCCGGAGATCCAGAAACGGCTGTTCGAGCCCTTCGTGAGCTCCAAAGGGCACGAGGGGCTGGGGCTTTCCATCGCCTACAACATCGTCAAGGACCTGGGCGGGGAGATCAGCTACCAGACCGGGACGGAGGGCGGCACCACCTTCCGGATCCGCATACCGGTAGAGCCCGCGGGCTGAGGCCGTATTCCCCCATGCAGCTGGTGACCGCGGCGCTGATCGAGAAGGAGGGCCTGATCCTGCTGGCCCGCCGTAAGAAGGGCAAGCACATGGGCGCCAAGTGGGAGTTCCCGGGCGGCAAGGTCGATCCCGGCGAGACCCCGGAGCAGTGCCTCGAGCGCGAGCTGCGGGAAGAGTTCTCGATCCGGGCCCGGGTCGGTGAGTACCTCGGCGCCGCGGACTACCACGAGGGGGACCTCCACCTGGACATACGGCTGTACCGCACCGAGCACCTGGCCGGGGAGTTCCAGCTCCACGAGCACGAAGAGATCCGCTGGGTGGAGCCGCAGCGCCTGCTGGATTTCGACCTGGCGGATTCGGACCGCCGCCTGGCAGGCCGCCTGCTCGACCGGTTCTGACCGCCGATGGGGCCCAGCTTGACAGCCCCGGGACACTGAAAGTATGTTTACCACAGGATGGCCGGCAAGGACGGGTCGTACGTTTTCCATGTCTACCGCAAGGACGGCACCTCGCTGTTCCTGCACCCCTTTCGCAACCCCGACAAGGTGGTGGCACAGCTGGAGCGCCAGCCCGTGCTGGGGCGCTACGGTGCGGAGCCTCGGGTGGAGGCCCTGACCCTGTTCCGCAACGAGCTGTACCGGCAGGTCGAGGCCGGGGTGCGGAGCTGGATCAGCGACAGGCGCTTCATTCCCAAGTTCCTGATCTCCGCGGGAATCTTCGTCCTAACCTACTTCTTCATGTCCTTCGTGATCCGCGACCCGATTCCGGTGATCGACGAGATCGCCGTGGGCCTGGGCCTTGCAATCGGAGCCTTCGTGCTGCAGGGCCGCCGGGACCTGAACTCGAAGCTCGCCACCGAGAAACGCCTGGCCCTGAGAGTCAGCGTCGACCGGATCGTGTTTCGGGAGAGCGAGTTCGTGAAGCAGGTGGAGTCGGCCCTGCACCGCCACGAGACCGGGAGCTTTGAAGAGGTGGTCGGGGAGATCGTCGAGCCGGCGCAGGCCGAGCTCGGCGGTGCATACCGCGAGGAGGCTTCCAAGTTTCTCGAGCTGTTGGAGAGCCGCTTCGATTTCCACAGGCTACAGCGCGAAGAGAAGACCCTGCGGCGGCTCCTGGTCAGCAAGTCCGACCGGCACATGTCCCGCCTGTTCGAGTCCAAGAAGTACGATCTTCCGCTCTACGCCGTGTACAAGAGCTTCAAGAAGACGGTGGCGACTCCGCGCTAGGCCCGTCGGCCTTCACCTTCTTGAGATAGTGGGACAGCAGGGCGAGGCCGATGGCCATGTTCTCGTTGCGGACGATCACTCCTGGGGCCACGGACAGCTGCGTGGGGGCGAAATTCCAGATGGCCTTGATCCCGAGCTCGACGAGGCGGTCGCAGATGTCCTGGGCGCTCTGCTTGGGGACCGTCAGGATCCCGATTCCGACGTCGAAGCTCTTGACCACTCGGGGAAGCGATTCCAGCGGCAGGATCGTGAAGGGACCGACCACCTTGCCGGTCTTGGAGGGATCGCTGTCGAACACGGCCACGAGCTTGACCCCGTACTCGCTCAAGCCGGGGTACTCGATCAGGGCGGAGCCCAGCTTGCCGACGCCCACCAGGATCGCCGTGTTCTCCACGTTGATGCCCAGGAACTCAGCGATGGCCCCGCGGAGGCCGCTCACCGAGTACCCGGCCTTGGGCTTGCCCTTGTAACCGATCACCGACACGTCCTTGCGAACCTGGGTGTCGTCGACCTGGAAGAAGGCGGCCAGGTACTTGGAGGAGACGAACCGCTCGCCCTGCTGCTCCAGCTCCGATAGGATTTGGTGATAGGATGGTATGCGCCTGAGGGTCTGGAGCGGGATGACTGCCTTGGGCTTGGCGGACTCGCCGGGGGTCTTCAAGGTGGTTCAAAGTACCTTACTCGAGCGCTTGCGGTCAAGCGCCGGCAGGCCCCGCGCAGGCTACTCCAGCTCGAGCTGGTCGTCCATCTCCTGCTGCAGGCGAAGCGCCCTTTCGGCGGTGGCGATGTTCTCCCGGGCAGGGAGGAAACCCGGGTCCAAGGCCAGGGCTTCGTTCCACTTGCTGATGGCCTCGCTCAACCTGCCGTTGGCGTACGCCTCCAGTCCCTCCAGGTAGAGCTCGTCGACCTGCCGTTGCTTCTGGGCCCGCCCCCGGTCCCCGAGGTGCAGCTTGGCCTCGACGCTGAACTTGTCCGCCGGGTTCAGCCGCCCGCTCAGGTCCAGGTTGTAGTTCACCACGAAGCTCACCTTGTCCAGGTCGACGGCGCTGCCGAGGCTGATGCGGGGGTTGTCTCCCCGCAGCTGGAAGCCCCCCTGCAGGGACAGGAAGTCGGTCACGGTGACCGAGAGGCCGCTTGCCACGAACCACTGCTCAGCCGGGTAGACGCTGGGATTGAGGCTGAAGGGCAGGTTGAAGTCAAAGGCCCAGGTCACCGGACGGAGGGCAGAGTAGGCGATGCCGAAGGTGGCCATGGTGGGCAGCGGATCCCCCAGGGCCGGCAGTCCCAGGTTCTTGATCACGGCCCCGACCGAGAAGTTCTTGGACCGCGAAATGAAGAACTTGAGGAAGTTGACCCGCGTCAGGAGGCCCACGTCGATCATCCCGGTCAGCACGGACTGGTCGGGGTAGATCTCGGTCGGCACGCTCCGGTAGGCCGCCTTGAGGTTGGCTCCGACTGCGAGTCCGTAGAAGGAGTAGCTGCGCAGGAAGTTGTACGAGACGTTCATGGTAGCGATGCTCTCGGAGATGTAGCCCCGGCTCTCCCGATCGCCCCACTCGTTGTATTCGGTGAACGGCAGAAAAAGGAACTTGCCGCCGAAGCCGATCCCCAGGTCCTCCAGCGGCTCCTTGAAGCGCATCGTATAGACCACGCCCTCGAGGTTCGAATCCGCGATCCAGCTGTGGTGGTAGAACGACAGCTCGCTTTTTTCGAGCGTAGAGCTGGCCGACGGGTTGGACTCCAGGTAGCCTGCGTCATCCGAGACCGCCGTGTAGGCGGTGCCCATGCCCTCCAGGCGGCCGCCCAGGGGGATCAGCAGGGTGGGGAAGGCAGTCAGTCCCGTGTTCGGGTCGGCGAACCACTCGAAGGCCTCGGCGAAGTTGTAGTAAAAGCCCGAGAGGTCCGCGAAGGCCGGGCTGAGGCAGAAGAGGAGTACTGCGGCGGCTACGAGTACCCGTTTCATCGCTACTAAGTATACCTCGATCTCCCCCGAGATTCCATCGGCTCCGGGACGCCCGGAGGACCCCGCTGCGTTCGCGCGAGCCGCGGCGCGCCCGCGCACCCGGCATATTCAGAGTATCGGAGGATCCGCCTCCGGGGGCCAGCCCCGAAATCGAGCTCGTGTCTCGCCGCACCTCCCGGGGTCGCGGAATCGGTCAGCGGGTGATTAATTTCGGTCGATAATGATATAGATTATACTAGGATGTCATTCCCGGGGTCCCCGCCAGCCGCGCTAGCGGGGAAGGACAGAGGTTTGCGCAGACTCGCCGCGCCGCCAAAGACCATCGCAGCCGTTCTCCTCCTGTGCCTTGCGGGCGCGGTCGCGGTGTTTGCCGGCGGCGGAGCCGAGCGCTCCGCCCGGGAGCGGCTCGAGGAAGCCGAGGCCCTGGTAGAGGAGCGCCGCTACAACGATGCCATTTTACTGCTGGCCGCGATCGTCAAGGAAGACCCGGAGGCCTTCGACGCGGCGGAACGGCTCATGCAGCGCATCCGAACGGCCCGGCAGCAGTACAACGACACCTACCAGGAGCTCCTGGTCGCCCTGTTCGAGGACAACGACATGGCCCGGGCCCTGGAGCTGATCGACGAGCTGCAAGCCCTGGATCCGGACCCCACCGAGGCCACTGCCCGATCGCTCCGCCAGGCCCGCCTGGCCACCGAGCTGGTGTACAACGTGATTCGCTTCCGGGACATCATGGACGAGGCGCGCGCCCTCCTGGAGCGCAGGCAGTATCGCCAGGCGGTGGACACGTACCTGGAGGGGTTCACTCTGGGGCGGCAGACCTTCGAAGAGGCGGGATACGGGAACATCGTGGTGGGGGCGGTCAACGGCGCCCTCGAACGGCTCGAAGCCGCGGTACCGCGGTTCTTTGACGGCAGCCAGGCTTTGGAGCGCGAGACCGCCGCCCTGGCCTCCGGGACCGGCGAGATGCCGCCGGAGGAGCTGGCTGAGAGTGCCCGGAGCCTCCAGGAACAGCTGGAGGCGAACGCCGCCCATCTGGCCACAGTGGGCCGGTCCGGCACGGTGTTCGAGCGGCAGGCCGCCGAGGTGATCCAGGAGATACGGGAAGGCAAGCCGGACGCGTTCCTGTTCTTCGCGGTCCGGCTGGTGTTCGGACGCGAAGGGGAGCCCCCCGAGGGGATCGCCTGGGCCATGAGGGCCGTCTGGGATGAGCGCTCCCAGGCGGCGGTCTCTCCGTTTCTGGCCGTGGGTGACGGGGCCTTGTCACGAGGGCTGGAGCTGTACGCCGGCGAACGCCACGCGGAGGCCCGGGAAGCGGTGGCTGCTGCCGAGGCCCCGCTGCGGCAGGCCCTGGAGCTGCAGGCCCTCTGGCCCCTGGCGGAGCAGGCCGGCCGTTCGCTGCGACTGGGCGGGGAGGAGCGGGCGGCGGCCTTGGAGCCCCTGCCCGAGTTCCTGCTGACCCAGATCAAGCTTCGGGAGACCCGGGACACGGGGACCCTGATCGAGGTGGCCGACCGCGTAGCCGCCCTGGAGGATACGGTGCTGGCCACGGACGAGGAGGTCGAGGCCGCCCGTCGCGAGCTGCGGGCTCTCGAGGAGCGCCTCGCGGAGCTGCGCGGGCGATGGCGGGGCGAGGTGGAAGACGCCAGGGCGGTGCAGGCCCGGGGTCTTCCCGTCCGGGAATCCGTGGGACGGGCGGAAGCGGTGCTGGCCAGGGTCGGCGGTGTCGGCGAGCGGATCGCGGCCCTGGACGGCGAGTACCTCAGAACCACGGCGGTGCGCCGGGGCACGGAGCTGGAGCAGATCTTCGGAGACATCCGGCGGCGCTACGAGGAGGGAAGAGAGCTGCAGGACGGCCGGGAGGTACCGCTCGAACCGGTGCGGCTGGCCAGCGGTGAGCTCGTGGAACCTCCGCCTCGAATCGAGAGGTTCCCCACGCAGGCGGTGGAGATCTACCGGCCTCTTCGGCCTCAGACCAAGGAGCTGCTGGGCGAAATCGAAAGCTTTGTGGGCGCCCTGGGGGCAGATCCGGAGTACCTGGAACGCAACCGCGCCGTGGCCCGGCAGGTCGAGCGGGCGAGGGAGCTGGAGACGAGAGTCGAACAGCTCCAGGGTGAGCTCGAAGAGCGCTTCCAGCGGGCCGACCGGGACTCCGTCCGGGCGGCCAGCCGCCGCCAGGAGGGACAGCTGCGCCTGAGCGAGGCCCGGGCGGATTTCCAGGCCCGGGAGTACGCCGAGGCCAGGCAGAATCTCGATTTCGCCCGCGAGGCCTTCGACGAGAGCCTGGCTCTCGAGGAGGACCCGGAGGTCCGGCGCATCCGCGACGAGGAAATCGCCGCCCTGCTGCAGCGGATCATCGACGAGGAGAACCAGCGGGTGGTCCGGGAGGTGCGTGAGCTGATCAATCGCGGCAAGACCCTGTACCGCCAGGGGGACTTCGCGGGAGCGGAGCTGGCTCTTCTGCAGGCGCAGCGGCGCTGGAACGACACGAACCCCACCCAGGAGGAACCCGAGATCACCCTGTGGCTGCGCTTCGTCCGGGCGGCCCTGGCGGCGACCACGGGCCGGGAGATCGCCGAGACCGATCCGCTTCACCCGGAGATGACCCAGTTGTACAACCAGGCAGTGGCGGATTTCGAGGAAGGGCGCCGCCTCCTCGCGGCCAATCGCCGGCCCGCCGCCCTGGAGCGCTTCAGACGTGCCCAGGAGCGGCTGACGCAGATCCTCAAGCACTTTCCCTACAACCGGGACGCCCGGCTTCTGGCCCTGCGGATCGACCAAGTCGAGGACCCCGAGGAGTTTGCCCGCCAGATCGCGGAGTTGTACCGGCAGGCGGTCGACACCACAGGCCGCAACGACCAGGAGGCCTACGCCATTCTCAAGGACATCGAGAGCGTCCAGCCGCGCTATCCGGGGCTCGCGCAGGCGCTGGCCAACGTCGAGATCAACCTGGGGGTGCGCCAGCCTCCCGTGGACCCCAACCGTCTCCGCGAGGCCACCGAGAGGTACTCCCAGGCCCAGTCCCTGTGGCTGCAGCAGCAGCCGGACCTCTACCCCGCGGCGCTCAAGCTCGTGAATGACGCCATCGACCTGAATCCGGATTACGATCAGGCGGCGGTCCTCAAGGACCGGATCCAGCTGGCCATGGGAGGGACCCGCGCCAAACCGATGACCAGCGACGATCGGCGGCTGTTCGAAAACGCGGTGGCCCTGTTCGGCCGAGGGGCGTACTTCCAGGCCCTGGCCGTGGTCCGGCAGCTCAAGGCGCGGTACCCGAACGACCCGGAGCTCCTGGACCTGGAGCGCCGCATCCTGAGCAGGGTATGATGCCGGCAGTGACGCGTCCCACGCTTACCGGAAGGCCGCGGCTGGCCTCCCGTTTGCCGCTCGGCCCGGCGCTCTGTCTGGCACTTCCCTTCCTGCTCCTCGCGGTCTTGCCGGCCGGCGCCCAGCGCCTGTATTGGGAGGACCCGCAGGTGGTGGTGCCCGCTGGGGTGCGCTTCCTCTCCGCGCAGTCCGGGGCCGGACAGGTCGTGGCCATGTGGCAGGAGGCGGTCCCGGGAGGCGGGGACGGCGGGGAGATCTACCTGTCCGCGCGCAGCTCCCGGGATGGACGGCGGTGGCAGGACAACCTGCGGTTCGCAGGGCCCTTCCCCTACGAGCAGCGGATCGCGCCCATCTATTCCATGTGCCTGGACCGCACCGGGAACGTGTTCGTGGCGATAGCCTCGGTGGACCGCGAGACCACGGTCCTGCGTTCGACGGACGGCGGGCGCAGCTTCGAGACCCTGGCCACGGTCGAGTCGGCGACCAGCGCGCTGGCCCCAACCCTGTTCGTGACCGCAGGCGGGGGCCTTCTGCTGTTCGTGTCGCAGGAGAGCGGGGAGAACCTGGCCATCCACTACGCGAGCTCGGAGGACGGGCGCCGCTGGTCGGGCTTCCGCCTGCTCGTGGAGGACCCGGAGCTGCCGATCAACTTTCGGCCCTTCCATGCCAGCCACGGCGGTCTGGATTACGTGGCGTTCCAGGGCCTGCCCCTCTCGATGCTGGACGAGACCGCCCGAAGTCGGGGCACGCTGCCGTACCAGATCTACGTGACGATCAGCCGGGACGGGGGGCGCAGCTGGGCAGACCCCGTGGACTTGAGCTTCACCGAAGCGGTGGAGGGCCGTGAGTGGCCGGCGTACCAGTTCGCCAACCAGCGGCCCTACCTCAAGAGCCTGCAAGGAGAGCTGGTGCTGCTGTGGGAGCGCCAGTTCCAGAGCGGCCCCACCCAGATCTACTATGCCCAGTTGACCGGCTCCGGCGGCTTCGCCGACACCCCGGAGATCGTGACTCGGGGCGTGGCTTCGAGCTATTTCCCCCGGCTGGTGGTCCTGAGGGACAAGCCCTGGCTATTCTGGTTCGACAGTACCGACCAGGTGTTCGTGGCGGACCGCCGGGGGCTTCTCTGGGAGCCCCGCAGGGTCAGCAGCGCCCAGGGGTCGTCCTTCTTTCCGTACCCTGTGGTCGTCGGCGAGCAGCTGTACGTGTTCTGGGAGAACCGCCTTGCCGGCACCTCGCGGCTGGTCATGCTTCGCCCCGACCAGACGGTCAGTCCGCCCTCGGTCGCGGCTGTGAACTTTGCCCCCGGGGTGCCCGGCAGGCGGGACCAGGTGCGGGTGCGCTGGAGCGTGCCGCGCGATTCCTCGGGCATCGCCGGGGTGGGATACTCGTGGGGCCAGGATCCCGCCGCCGCGGTCCCCAGGCAGCTGCGCAGGAGCACGGAGACCAACTTCGAGGACCTGGAGGCGGACCGGGACGGGACCTGGTACTTCCGGATCGCGACCTCCGACTTCGCGGGCAACTGGTCGGAGCCGGTCACGATCTCCTACACCCGCGACACCGTGCCGCCCCCTCCCCCGCAGCTCGTGCTCCCGAAACTGGACGAGCAAGGCTTTGCCGCCTCCAACACCTTCACGATTGCCTGGGAGCCTCCGGCGGTCGAGGACGTAGCCGGTTATTCCTACGCCCTGAGCTACCTGGGCAGCCGGGAGCCCCCGGAAGGCCCGCCCGAAGTCTCCCTGCCGGCACGGGTGGAGACTCGGGCCACTGGGGTCTCCTACCGGAACCGGGACGACGGGGCGTGGCAGTTCGCGGTGGCGGCTGTGGACCGGGCGGGGAACATGAGCCCGCCGGCCACGGCGCTGCTGCGCCTGAACAAGTACGTCCCGGTCACGTATATCTCGTACGTGAACCTCCAGCCGGACCCCCTGGGCGGCGCGACCCTGAGCATCGGCGGCCGGGGTTTCTCAGTGGGCGGAGCCGTGAGCGAGGTGCTTCTCGACCAGGACGGCGAGCCTCCCTTCGAGTACACCTTCCGCCGCAGCGACCGGAGCTTCGCGGTGGCAAGCGACCGCCTGATCCGCGAGCTGACCGTGGCGGACATCGAGGAAGGGCAGTACCGCGTCGGGGTGCGCCATCCGGCGCGGGGGCTGGCGTGGAGCCCGTCGACCCTGCGCTTCGAGAGCCCCGGCACCGTCAAGTACGGGGATTTCTCCTACGTGTACACGAGCCGCTGGGAGCGCGTGACCCGGAGCCTGGTCTCCCTGAGCGGAGGGAAGGTGGCTCTCTGGCTGGTGGTGGTGTTCCTGGGGGTGGCCATCGTGGTCGCAGGGGGCAAGCTGGCTTCCCTGGCGCAGGAAAGCCGGGTGCTCAACAGAGAGGTGCTCGCGGTCCTCCGGGGCGAGGTTCCGCTGGAACAGAAGGGATTGCGAATGCAAGAGCTAAAGCGCAAAGGGGCGAGCCTGCGCCTCAAATTCACCCTGGTGACCATGATCCTGGTCCTGATGACCGTGCTGATCGTGGCGGTGCCGATCACCTTCTACATGATCGGGCGCCTCGAGGAGAACCTGACGGACGGCCTGAGGCAACGCACCGAGGTCCTGCTGGGCAGCATCGCCAACCGGGCGGAGGACTATCTCCAGGACGCGGGCAAGACGGCGGACCTGAGGCTGCTGCCCGAGCAGCAGATCGGGGCCATGGAGGAGGCGCGTTTCATCACGATCACCGGGCCCGGGACGGATGGGGGCGGGTCCTTCGACTACGTCGTTGCCTCCAACGATCCCAAGTACTCCTCGGAGATGATGGGCGCGGTGGAGGTCCAGGACGAGCTCACGCCGGTCCTGGCGGAGCTGCGGGCCCGGATCGACGCCGAGGCTGCCAGCCGGGTCTCCGAGCTGGCCGCCCAGGCCGACATCCTGTCCAAAGAAGCCTTGGACCTCGTGGGCCGCAACGACCCGGAATCCCTGCGCCGTCTGGAGGAGTTGCAGGAAGAGATCATCGCGATCGACGAGCAGATCGGGTCGGTCCTGCAGGAGTTCCGCGGTCTGGGCGGCAGCGTCCCGAGCTTCGAGGACCAGGGGGAGCTTCTGCCCTTTTACACCTTCTACCGGCCCCTGGTGTACCGCCAGCCGCAGGACCGCGCCTATTACCGGGGCGCCGTCCGCCTCGGGGTCTCCACCGACCTGATCCGAGCACAGCTCTCCGACGCAACCAGGACCCTAGTGATCCGCACCGGCTTGATCGCCCTGGTGGCGGCGGGGCTCGGCCTGGCCGGGGCCATCCTGCTCGCGTCGATCACGGTCAACCCGATCCGCAAGCTCGCCGCCGGGGTGGCGGTGATCCGGGACACGGAGGACCAGAAACAGCTGGCCGGGCACGTCATCGACGTGCGTTCGCGGGACGAGATCGGCACCCTGGCCATGACCGTCAACCAGATGACCGAGGGGCTGGTGAAAGCGGCCATCGCCCGGGAAGAGCTCGGAGTCGGCAAGGACGTGCAGAGGATGTTCATCCCCCTGGCGGTCGACTCGGCTGGGCGCAGGGAGAGCACCGGCGGAGAGGACACCCCTTCGGTGGAGATCTTTGGTTTCTACGAAGGGGCCAAGCTGGTCTCGGGGGACTACTTCTACTACCGGCGCCTCGACGACAGGCACTATGGAGTGATCAAGTGCGACGTGGCGGGCAAGGGGGTGCCGGCGGCCCTGATCATGGTGGAGGTGGCCACGATCTTCCTGGCCTACTTCCGCAACTGGAGCTTGAGGTCCCCTGGGCTCAAGCTCGAGCCGCTGGCCTACCAGATCAACGAGATGCTCGAGGAGCGGGGTTTCAAGGGGCGCTTCGCGGCACTCACTCTGGCGATCATCGACGCCGGGTCGGGCAGAAACTATCTCTGCCATGCCGGCGACCGCACCCTGTGGATCTACCGGTCGGCAGAGCGCCGGCTGGTGGAGTCTGAGCTCCCCGATGCTCCCGCGGCCGGGGTGTTTCCCCTGGAGCCCGGTGACGGCATGGCGGGCTTCCGGCAGGTCGAGGAGCAGCTTGCCCCCGGCGATACGATCTTCCTGTTCACCGACGGAATCACGGACGGGCTGGGGGAAGTCAAACGCGCGATGGAGGGTGAGGGCGAGAAGGAGGCGAGCCCCGGTCGGGGGCCCGCGGGAGGTGAAGCCTGGGATTACGAGGCGCTGGGCCGGGAAAGGGCCCATGCGATCGTGGAGGCGGTTTTCAACCGGCGCCGCTATGTCCTGAGCGGGCACCACAACCCGGCGCTGCCGGAGGACCCGAGCTTCGATTTCACTCGCTGTGCGGGAACCGCCGAGGAGGCCGTGCTGGCGCTGATCGCGGTGGAGAAGGTGCTGCGTGTCCTCCCGGGGATGGGGGCGACGGCCAACGACCGGATCGATGTGGACGGCCGGGTCGACGCGTTCCTGCAGGAGCACTACGAGCAGTACGGGACGTACTTCACGGGCAGGGTGGAAGCCGAAGGTCAGGCCGGGACCGTGGTGTATTCGGGCCTCCGGGAAGAGGAGCAGTACGACGACCTGACCATCCTGGCAATCCGCAAGAAGTGAGCCGAGAGTGGATGTTATGCGGGCACGCGCCGATATGGCTAACAGGATGAAAGCGCTGCTGTTCGCCGTGATGGTCCTGCTGGGCGTCGAGGGGGCCTGGGCCGAAGAGCCGCCGGCCGGTGCCGAGGCGACCGATGCCGAGGCGACCGACGGGAGCTTCTTCCGCTTCCAGATCGACAACCGCTACGAGGACTGGGACTCGATCCCGGCGCTGGTTGCCTTTCCCGACAGCCACGAGCCGGAGAGCTTTACCCGGGAAAGCTTTGGGCGGGAGCTGGAGGTGCTGCCCCTGAGGGAGGCGCGACACTGGCGCGACGGGGGCACCGCCCTCGGCGAGGTCAAGATCGTGCGGGACGAACGGGGGATCTACCTGTACGCCTCGACCCATCAAGCCATGGCCGATGACCTGTCCCTGTTCCTGTACCTGCACCCCCGGCGCGACGCTGCCCGGGGCGCCGACGCCCGGGGCGCTGACGCCCCGGCCAACCGCCTGACCCTGGAGCTCGTGCCCCAAACCCAGCGGGCCCCGGGACTGGTGGTGTTGTGGGAGAAAGAAGCCGAGCCCGTCGTGATCGGCAGGGTCGCATCCGGCGGCTTCTTCCTGGAGGCGGAGATCCGCGCCGAAGCGCTCCTGCCGTACCTGGAACGCGCGCCCGAGCTCTCGTACTTCGACCTGACCACCTGCTACTTCGACCGCAGCTCCCTGAGCTACGAGGAGTTCTATTTCGCCAGCCCGTCCTTCGCCGAGGTTCCCACCCCGAATGCGCTGTTCTGAGAGGCGATGAAGCTCCGCTTCTTCTGCGAGCACTGCGGCGCCGAGGTGCCGCGGAACACGGTTCGCTGCCCGGCCTGTGGACGCTACTTCACCGCAATCCAGTGCCCGCAGTGCGGCTACCGCGGGCGCGAGAGCGATTTCGCCTCGGGGTGCCCCCGGTGCGGGTACATGCGCCCGCAGGAGGCGGCTGTGGAAAAAGGGGCGTCCAAGGGCGGGCGCGTCCGACGGGAGGAGCGAGGACAGGGCAGGCAGCCGCGGGGGGTGCGCGCGCCTGCGCCGGCAAGGCCCGGCGGGAGCGCTTCCGAAGCGCGGGAGGGGCCGCCGCCGTCGGTCTACCGGATCATGGGGTTGGTGCTCCTGGTCCTGCTGGGGGTGCTGATCGCGGTGCTCTTCCTGCTCTGAGCCGCGGCACCCCGGGACGGACCGCTTGCGGCCTCAGTGCAGCAGACCGATCCCGATCCCGCCCTGGAGGTAGTAGCTCTCCGGCGGGCTGAACTCCCCGGCGAACGCGAAGGACAGAAACACCGAGCTGCGGGGAAGCAGCCAGTGCAGCTCTGCCGCGGCCTGGAAGGGAAGATCCAGGGCAAAGGCTTCGCCGAAGGGAGTGCTCCGCAGGGAAGCCGACAGGCCCGCGGTCAGCACGCCCAGGTCCACCAGCACCCCCGTGCGCGCGTACAGCCACGAGTAGAACCCCGCCGCCCGCTCCGCCGCCGGGTCGTAGGACACGCGCCAGGGGCTCAGGATGAGCTCCGGCTCCAGGAGCAGCCGGACGGCGCCCAGCTGCAGGGCCAGAGGAGCGCCGACGGACAGCCCGGTGGAGTTCGCGAGGGTGTCCGTCGATACCCCCTGGTAGGCCAGCTTGGCCTGGAGGCCGGCGCGGGGGCCCACGCTTCCCGTCGGGTCGAACAGCGGCGTCTTGAGGGCCGCGCTGGCGAAGAAGGGGAAGGTCAGAGAGCTCTCCCCGAGGGTGTCCGAGTACCCGACCAGGGAGCCGGCCTGCACGTCCAGCTCCCAATGGCTGAAGGGAGCGGCCCCGTGGTCCCCGGCGGTGAGGCCGGTGCGCCCGGCGATGCCCCACCGGGCCCCTATCGCCACTGGAACGCGGACCAGGGTAGCGCCGGCGCCGCTCTGCCAGTGGGCCAGCACCAGGGTGGACAGCTGGAAGCTGCCCCCCGGGAGCACGTCGGGAGAGGGGGCATACAGGAGCCCGGCGCTCCCCGACAGCAGGCTGCGGTAGGACAGCACGAGGGACGAGTCGACCCGGACCACCTGCTCGCGCTCCACGATCGTCCCGTCCGGCTCACCCACGGCCCGCAGCCGGATGGTGTATGGGCCGTCGGGAACCCGGCGGCCGTCCGGACCCCGCCCGTCCCAGGTGAGCTGCTGCTCCCAGGTGGTGAAGCCCTCGAAGACGGTCCGGTGGACCTCCCGGCCGGCTTCATCGAGGATGACGGCGGCTGCGCTTCCGAAGCTCGAGACTTCGAAGGTGACCCGGACCGTGCCCAGAGCCCCGGCGTTCAGGGGATTGAAGCGGGAGCGGTTGGCCGCAAGGGCGCTCACCCGGAACTCCGCCTTTGCCAGGGTCAGGGAGAGCTCGGTCAGCCGGCGCTCCCGGACCACGACCGTTTGCCTCTGTTCCTCGTAGCCGAAGGCCCGGGCCCTGACCGCGTGCTGCCCCACGGGCAGCTCGGCCACCCGCCCCGGCTCATAGGGCTCTGACCCCACGGTGACCAGGGCATCCGGGGGCCGCACTTGGACGCGAAGAAAGCCCGTAATCCGGGTAAGGCTCAGGTTGTACGCCGAGTAGTCGCCCGAGTGAGAGATCCAGGTCGTGAAGGGGTAGTACCCGGGCTTGGTCACGGTCAGGCGATAGCGCCCCCGGGGGATGCCGCGAAGCACCAGGGGAGTGGTGCCGACCCACCGGCCGTCCAGGTACACCTGGGCCCCATCCGGGTCCGAAAGGATCTCCACGCCCTCCCCGGCGGTGGCTTGGGCTTCGTAGTAGGCCTGGTCCCACTGCTCCTCGTCCTCGGCCGCCTGGACCGGCTCGCCGGTCTCCTCGATGGGGTCGGGTGCGGGCGCCGCCTGCCTGGACTGCGTCTCGAGGGTGTCCTCGAACAGGCTGCCGCTGGAGGTCGTGCAGGCCGCGAGGGCCGCCACGGCTGCCAGGATCAGCAGGGGCTTCATATTCCCGAGTGTAGCCCTGGAGGGCGGCGAAAGCAATCGGAGTCTACGATTTTGCCGGGTAGAGTCCGATAAGATAAGTGATACCATGATGGCCCGCACAGCGAAACAGGAGCGCTTCCCGACACGGGGGTTCCCCCCGCTGCGGAAGCTCCGCAATCTCTACCTGGACCTCAAGAAGGAGTACCTGCCGCGGCTCCTTCTCTTCGTGGCCCTGCTGGTCGTGCTGGGGGGCCTTGCGGTGTTCCTAGCGGAGACCCGCCTGCGCTCGGGGGTGTTTCCCCGGCTTTTCGACTCGATCTGGTGGGCTTTCGTCACGATCACGACCGTCGGCTACGGCGACAAGGTGCCGACCACGGTCCCAGGCAGGATCCTGGCGATCCTGGTCATGCTGATGGGGATCGTGGCCATCTCGACCCTGTCGGGCACCATCGCCAGCATCTTCGTCGATCGGAAGATCAGGGAGGGTAAAGGCTTGCAGGACGTGAACGTGCGCTCCCACGCGGTGATCTGCGGGTGGAACGCCAACGGCGAGAG
>JAFGFV010000136.1 GCA_016930895.1 Spirochaetales bacterium
AGCAGGCTGCCCAGAACCACGCTGGCGAAAGCGTCTCCGGTTCCGGGATAGTAGGCAGGCACGAACGTGCAGTCCACCTTCCAGAAGCGCCCGTCGCTCCGGTCGTAGGCGACCACGGCGGAGGTCTCTCCGCCCGGGGCCAGCGGCACGCTGGTGGCGATGATGACCGACGGTCCCAGCTCCGAGAGCTCCATGAGCCAGTCCTTGAGCTCGGCAGGGGAGATCCCTTCCCGGTAGGGGCGCTCGAGCAGAAAACAGAGCTCGGTGAAGTTCGGAGTGATGAGTCCTGCGCTGGCCACGAGGCTGCGCATGCCCTGGATCAACTGGGGCTGGACGGGGCCGTAGGGCTTGCCCCCGTCCCCCATCACCGGGTCTACCAGCACCAGCTGGCGCTCGCTTCCGAAGGAGTCGATGAACTCCGAGACGATCTGGATCTGCTCCGAAGAGCCCAGGAACCCGCTGTACACCGCGTCGAAGCGCAGTCCCAGCTGTGTCCAGTGCTCGATGGCTGCCCGCATGTGGGCGCTCAGGTCGACGAAGCGGTAGCCCTCGAAGCCCCCGGTGTGCGTCGAAAACACGGCCGTGGGCAGCGGGCATACCTGGATCCCCATGGTGGCGAGGATGGGGATGATCACCGTCAGGGAGGCCCGCCCGAACCCGGACAGGTCGTGGATTGCCGCGGCGCGCGGCACGGGGGAGGTCACAGGCGTCTCCTGAGCTCGGGGAACTTCCGCAGGAAGTACCTGCGTCCCTCGTACGCGGCCTCGACGAGGAGCCCCCGGTCGATCATTCCCTGGACCACGGACCAGTCGCCACCGGTCTTCTCGAGGAGCTCGCTCACTGCCTCCGCCCGCATGGGGTGGACCGCCGTGATGGCGAGGAGGTCATCCTCCGGCCTGCCGGTGGCGGAGAAGGCGTTGCCCTCGTACCCGATCAGATGCTCCACCCGCCCCACTTCCCCGGTCAGGATGGTGTGGGCTCTGGCCACCTGCTCTTCGGAGGGAGGCAGGACCCAGCTCTCCGCGGGGGGGCGGGTCGGGATCGAGAGGTAAGCCACGGCCGGCTCGAGGCGGCGCAGGAACGAAGCGACGGCATTCAGGTTGCCGTCGCCGTCGTTCAGGTCCCGGACCAGCATGGTTTCGGTGGCCACGATGCCGCGATAGCTGCTCTTGAACTCCAGCATTCCCTCCAGGATGCCCTGGAGCCGCAGGCTCCCGTGGGGCCGGTTGATCCGGTCCCAACAGGGATCGGTCACCGCGTCCACCTTGAACGACACCCAGTCCGTCTGACCTAGTGCCTCGCGCACGTCCCGGCGCCCCAGCAGGCTCCCGTTGGTGATGACGGCGATCTTGATGCCCAGAGGCTTCAGCCCCTGGATGATCGGTGCCAGGTTCACGTCCAGGGTCGGCTCCCCGTCGGGCACGAAGGTCAGATAGTCCACCCCTTCGCCCATCTCCTTGAGCCTGGCTGTCTTCTTGCGCGCCTCCTCGACGATCATCGAGGGCTCGTAGAACGGTGTGGGCTCGACCTGGAAGTGCTTGGTGCGGCCCAGCTGGCAGTACACGCACGAGTAGGAGCACGTCTTGTGGGGGATGTTGTTGATGCCGAGGCTGCGCCCCAGGCGCCGGGAGGGAACGGGGCCGTAGATGATCATGCCCCCTCGCTCCTGGCTGCGACCTGATAGGCGCGAACAAAGGCATCATCCTGTTCCGGCGTGCCCACGGCTACCCGCAGGTATCCCGGGCCCAACTGGCTGGACAGATCCAGCACCAAGATTCCTTGCTCACGCAGCGCCTCCGCGAGGGTCGGGATTCGCGACCTGAGCAGCAGGAAGTTGGAGCTGCTGGGATACACCAGGGCCCCCAGGCTCTCCAGCTGCTCGCGCAGCCGCTCGCGCTCCCTCATGACCAGCTCCACGTTTCGCCACATGTATCCCGGCTCCCGCAGGGCCTCGATCGCGGCGAGCAGGCTGGGCCGCGGCAGGAAGGTCGCGGAGCCGGGAAAGGCGTCCAGGAAGGTCTGCCCCGCGATCAGGTAGCCCACCCGGGCCCCCGCCAGGCTGAAGGCCTTGTCCAGGGTGCGGGAAAGGGCCAGGTTGCCGTAGTCGCTCACCAGCCCCGCGAAGGTCAGGCCGGAGAACTCGAAGTAGGCCTCGTCGACGACCAGCAGGGTCTCCGGCCGCTCCAGGACCTCCCGCGCCGTATCCCGGTCCAGGACGAGCCTGCCGGTCGGGTTGTTCGGGTTGTCGATGATTACCAGGCACGGCCCGGTCAGCTCTTCCAGCAGGGGTTCCCTGGCGAGGGCAAAATCCGGAGGGCTCAGGCGGATGCGCACGAGCCTGCCGGCGAAGCGCCGGGCCACCTGGACGGTCGGCAGGAAGGAGGGGCTCGCCATGACCACCTTTCTGCCGGCGGCGAAGCACATCACGATCTCCCGCAGGAGCAGATCGGAGCCGGGCCCGAGCAGCAGATGTTCCTTCTCGACCCCGGCGTAGTCAGCCAGGACCCGGGTTAGCTGATCCAGCGCAGCGGGCTCCGCGTAACGATTCAGCGACTCCAGGCCCATGCGGGCAGCCTCTACGACGGTGTCGGCGGGCGGGTAGGGCATCTCGTTCAGGTCCAGCTCCAGGCACTCGCTCAACAGCGGACCTCCATCTTCATGGTCTCGCGGGTCCCGACTACGACCTCCACGTATCCCGATAGGGCCTGGTCGAGGGCGGAATCCCCGGTGTCCACCCGCAGGGCCTCGAGCCTCGTCAGCTTGTCGGAGGTAGCGACCACCAGGATCCCCTCGCGGCCCACCCGCCGCAGCACCTCGGGGGTGAACTGCCGGTTTCCCCGGCCGAACAGGAACCCGTTGCCCCCGATCGGGGTGACGATGATCCGAGTTTCCTCGTACCTGTCCATCAGCTCGAGAATGCCCTTCTCGCCGAGGTCGGACCCTACCAGGCGTCCTTCCGCCACCGCGTCGACCCCGAGCAGGGTCTTGGGCAGCCCCAGGGCATCCGCGACGGCCTTGACGGTGGTCCCGGGGCCGAGGAGGTACAGCACCCCGGGCGCGACGGCGCCGGCCACGTAGGCTGCGAGCGCCTCCTTGCTCTGCACCGCGGCGGCGTCGCCGGAGGAGGCTTCCTTGCCCCGCTGCAGCAGACCGGCGGCGCGGGGGGCCAGCAGGTAGCCGTACAACTTCGACGCCAGCCGGTTCTGCCGGAAAGCCTCCTCGTCGATGTCCAGGACCTCCTGCTCCTCCAGCGCGCTGTCCTCGCCGCCCTCGTTGCCCTCCAGGAAGGCGTCCAGCATGGCCGCCGCGGCCCCGGGGCTCACGGCGAACACGCCGCTGAAGACCTTGACGCCCGCGGGGACGGCGATCACCGGGACGGACATGCCGATGGAATCCTGGATGTCCCGGGCCGTGCCGTCGCCGCCCACGAACACCAAGAGCTCGATGCCCCGAGACACCATCTCCCGGGCGATCCTCCGGGTGTCTTCGGCCGTCGTGGTCTCCCCCGTGGCACCCACGACCACGGCGCTTCCGCCGGCCCACTTGGCGCCCATCTTGCCCGGAGCCGTCAGGAGCTCGATGCGGTCCGTGTTGCGCAGCCGCCCCAGGAACTCCCGGGCTCGGACCGGAGTCACCGGGGAGGCGCCCAGCTCCAGCGCCTTCCGGCTCATCGCACCGTCGGTACCCTTGAGCCCGACGCTTCCGCCCATGCCCGCCACGGGGTTCACGATCAGTCCGATCCGGACCTTTGAGCTCTTGTCTTTTCCGTGAACCTGTTCCGACATCGCCTCTGTCCTGACCTTAGGGATGCAAGTGGTGTGCCACGCGGCGGGAGGCAGTGCCGGCCCCGGCGCATTCCGCGTAGCGTCTTTGAGACCATGCACTTACGTTGGAGGGCTCGTCCGTGCCGCCGGATTCTCCGCGCTCTGCCCGCGGACTACCGTTGCAATGTGCAAGACTAATTGGCGGTCGGCGCGGAGGCCGCGGAAGCCGCCGCGGTCATTACATTGACCACCACGAACGCCGCCGCCGCGAGGGTGGTGAGGGCGAAGAGCAACTTCAGGGCCTCGGGCCGAGTCTTCAGGGACAGGGCACCGCCGGCCAGACCCCCGCCCGCGGCCAGGGCCGCCAGGGCGAAGATCCGCCAGCTCGCCACCAGGTCACCCCCGGCCGCGTGGCCGATCAAGCCCATCAGGGCGGTGGTGGCCACCATGGCGGAGGACGTGCCCACGGCTACGCGCATGGGCACCCCGCACAGCAAGACCATGAGCGGGATCTTGAAGGATCCGCAGGATATGCCCACCATGCCGGCGACCAGGCCCACCAGGGCGGTCACCGGGATGGTGATCCAGAGATTCACCGTGTAGTGGTACTCCCGGAAGCTCCTGTGCCACCAGCCGAACCCATGCGTGCGCTGCCATGCTCCCGCCTTGATGGGCAGGAGCATCATGATTCCGGAGGCAACCAGAAGGGCGGCCAGGACGATCTTGAGAGTGCCGCCGGCGAAGCGGTGGGCGAAATAGCCCCCGACCAGGGCCATGAGGTCGGTCGGGGGGTCGATGACCAGGGCCAGCTTCCAGTCCACGGTGCCGCGGAAGCCGAACACCAGCAGGGCGCTGAGGGCGGTGGTGACCAGGATGAGCTGGCCGGTGGTGGCCGCCTGATGCACCGGCAGGCCGGCGGCGATCAGGAGTGGAACGTAGAAGTTCCCGCCTCCCCGGCCCACCGCCGCCGTGAATACGGAGATGATCAGAACGCCCGCGAACACCGCCAGGCTCACAGGCGGGTTCCTCGCACGGCCGCGCGGATCGGGTCCGCGGCGACGGGGGAAATGCTCAAGCTCCGGTACCCCATCTCCAGGAGCAAGGGGACGTTCTCCGGGACCGAGGCCGCCTCGCCGCAGATGCTCACGTCGGCGATCCTGCCCATCCCCTTGGCCGCATCCGCAACGTGGCGCATCATGAACAGCACCGCTTCGTTGCGCAGGTCCCCGTAGCGCTGCACCGCCTCGTTGTCCCGGTCGGCGGCGGTGAAGTACTGGATCAGGTCGTTGGTCCCCAGGCTGACGAAGTCCACGGCAGGCAGGATGCTCTGGACGGAGAAGGCGGCGGCCGGGATCTCGATCATGGCCCCGAGCCTGGGGGATTCGCAGAAGGGAGTGCCCGAGGCCGCCAGCTCTCCCATTACCTCCGCCAGCACCTCTCGCACCCAGGCCATGTCCGCGAGGGTCGTCACCATCGGGATCAGGATATCGATCGAGGCGCCCTTCGCGGCCCTGAGTATCGCCCGCAGCTGGGTGCGCAGCTCCTCCGGTCGGCGAAGAAGGTGCCGCCGGATGCCCCGGATCCCGAGGGACGGGTTCTGCGCGAGGCAGCGTTCGAGGTAGGGAAGGCGCTTGTCCGCCCCGAGGTCGAAGCTGCGCATGACCACCCGCCTGTCCCGCATCCGCTCCATGACCCGGCGATACACGAGATACTGCTCCTGCTCATCGGGAATGCGCTCCGTGCCGAGGAGCAGGAACTCGGTGCGGAAGAGGCCTATCCCCTCGAGGCGGTTGTCCAGCAGCAGCTCTACCTGGCCGGCATTGTCGATGTTGGCCAGCAGGGTCACCCGTGTCCCGTCCGCGGTGCGGGTTTCCACGGCCGCGGCCGGGAGCTTGCGCCTGCGGGTCGCCGGGGCCCGCCGCAGGGCCTCGTAGCTTTGCGTGGTCTCTTGGCTGGGCCGGACGATGAGCCGGCCCTTGAGCGCGTCGAGGATGAGCTCGTCCCCCGGGCGAACCCCCTCCGCCAGCCCGCGCACCGCACCCAGGGAGGGAATGTTGAAGCCTTTGAGCAGAATGGCCGCGTGGGAGGTCAGCGCCCGGCTGGAAGTGACCAGTCCCCGCGCCCGGGCGTTCCTGGCTTTCATGGCCTCGGACAGGAACAGGTTGCTGGAAACCAGGATGTGGTTTTCGGCGCTCTCGCGCATCTCGGCCGCGTACCGTGCGGCGGGCAGGCACAGGGCTGCGAGGAGGTTCTGGGCCATATCCCAGATGTCTTCGACTCGGGCCTGCAGATAGGGGTCTCCGCTGGCCTCCAGGCGGCCGCTCAGGCGCTCGGCTTCCTCGGTGAGCGCCCACTCGGGGCCCTGGAGCTGCTCCGCGATGCGCCTGCGCACGGATTGGTGGAACTCCTCGTCACCGAGCATGAGCTCGTGGATGTTGAAGAGCTTCAGGGCATCCAACCCGGCGTCCCGGTGGGCCTGCAGAACGTGTTCGTGCAGGTGTTCCTGCACCAGCCGCACGGCGCGATCGTAGCGTTTGGATTCCGCCGCGACCCGGTCCGGGGACAGTGCCGTGCGCGGCACGCTGAGCTTTCGGGTCAGGACGTGCGCCTGCCCGAACGCGATTCCGGGACAGATGATCGTTCCTGCGAGTACCTTTTCCATCCGCACTCCCTGCCCTCGAGCGGCGGCCGGCCTTGATGTTTGAAAACACAAACATTATACTACACCTCGAACATAAGTCCACACTACGTCGTGTCGGCCAAGGAGGGAGAGAAGGTGAGCGGAGTAGAGGTTTCCTTCGAAGAGCTTGCCGTGGTCGCCTGCGGGACCATGGGAATGGAGCTCAACGCTTTGAAGCAGAGCGGTTTTCTGAACGCCCGCAAGCTCCTGTTCACCAAACCGGGGAGGCATGAGGTGCCGAGAGAGCTGGAAACCCAGCTCGTGGAGCGGATACGCTCGGCCAGGCGCTATGCCGACAAGGTGATCGTGGTGTACGGGGGGAAGTTCTGCTACATCAACGCGAACGATCCCTACCGGACCATCGACGGGATCATCGCGGAGCAGGGCCCGGGCATTGTCCGCATCAACGCGACCCACTGCGTGGACATGCTGGCCGACGCGGCAGAGCGGGAACGCATCAGCGCAGGGGGCAAGGTGTTCTGGTTGACGCCGGGCTGGGTTGTGTATCGGGACAACGTCTTCGAGGACTGGGACCAGGGCAAGGCCAACGAGACATTCCCGCAGAACAGCGGAGGGGCGATCCTCCTCGACGCGGTGGGGTTCTGGGAGGAGTTCTCCGCCTCCCATCCGGAGAAGATCCTGGATTTCTCCGACTGGATGGCCATCCCGATCCATCCCCATCCGGTTTCCCTGGGGCGGTTCAAGTCCCTGCTGACGGAGTCCGCCCGGCAGCTCCTGGGTACGGCCGCGGCATGAACAGGAGGGGCAACCTCCAGGGCGGGCTCAGCGCCGCTCTGGAGGACTACCTGGAGGCGATCTTTCGCATCGAGAAGAACAAGCGGGCGGCCCGGGTGCGCGACATAGCGGGCCGGGTAGGGGTGACCAAGTCCACGGTCAACGCCGCACTCAAGAGCCTGGCTGCCAAGGGGCTCGTAGAGCACGAGCCCTACGAGCTGATCGTCCTGACCCCGGAGGGGCGGACCAGGGCCCTCGCCATCGCCATGAACCACTCTATCATCAGTCATTTCCTCCAGGGCATTCTGGCGCTGGGCCGTGAAAGGGCCGAACACATCGCCTGCGAGTTGGAGCATGCCGTGGACAGGCAGACCATGGAGCGGCTGGTGTGCTTCCTGGCATTCATGCAAAAATTCGCCGCCGAGGGCTCGGACCTGATGGGAGAGTTCCGGCGGTTCCTGAGCGAGGGCCATGGGGGCCAGAGCTGCCAGACCCTCGTGCGGGAGTACAGGGCCCGGGTGGAGGCCGAGGTGGAGGCCGGGTAGGGGCGCCGTGGACAGGGATGTCTGGCTGGAGGGACCGCTTCCCGGGTTACCGCCGGCGGCTGCGGCCGTCGGTTCCGGGCACGTCGAGCCCCAGGGCCTTGATCTTGCGGTACAAGGTGCTTGCGTCGATGTTCAATTCCCGGGCTGCCCTGGTGCGGTGGCCGTGGTAGCGCTGGAGGGTCTCCGTGATCAGGTGCCTTTCCATGGCCTGGAGCGAGGTAGGCTGGAGTTGGCCGGAGCCGGGTACGCCGAAGGAGCGAAGCTCCGGCGGCAGGTGATGCAGCTCGATCAGCCCACCCCGGCACAGGACGAAGGCCTGCTCGATGATGTTCTCCAGCTCCCGGACGTTTCCCGGGTAATCGTATTCCATCAGCCGGGCCATGACCTCGTCGGAGACCCCCACGATGTTCTTGCCCTGCAGGCGGGTGAACTTGGACACGAGGTGGTTGATCAGCAGCGGGAGGTCCTCCCGGCGCTGGCGCAGGGCGGGGAGCTTGAGCTGGACGACGCGGATGCGGTAGTACAGGTCATCCCGGAACCTGCCCTCGCGGACCAGGCGGCCCAGGTCCTTGTTGGTGGCGGCCACGATGCGCACGTCGACTTTGACCGGCTCTACCGACCCGAGGGGCTCGACCACACGGTCCTGCAGCACCCGCAGGAGGCGGATCTGCATGGCCGGGGAGATGTCCCCGATCTCGTCGAGGAAGATGGTGCCTCGATGGGCCAGCACGAAGCGGCCGGGCTTGTCGCTGCGGGCGTCCGTGAATGCGCCGGCCTTGTGACCGAAGAGCTCGCTTTCCAGAAGGGTGTCCGGCAGGGCCGCGCAGTTGACCACGACGAAGCGCTCGCCCCGGCGGGGAGAGAGGTTGTGGATCGCCCGGGCGAACAGCTCCTTGCCCGTCCCGCTGGGGCCTTCGATCAGCACGGTGCTCGCGCTCTCGGCGATCTGGGGTACGATGTCGAAGAGCTTCCGCATGGCCGCGCTGCGGCCAACGATGTCTTCGAAGCTGTAGCGCCCCTCCAGCTCCTTCTGGAGCTGTTCGATCTGGCTGAGATCCTGGAAGGTCTCCACCCCGCCGATGACCTCCCCGTTGGCGTCCTTGACCAGGGCGGTGGACAGCCGCACCGGCACCCGCTGCCCGAGGTGGTTCACGACGTGCGCGGTGGCGTTTACCACCGGCCGCCCGCTGGACAGGGTGCGTCTCAGGGCGCAGTCTCTCTTGCAGACATCGGCCCGCAGCACCTCCGAACAGGTGCGGCCCAGCGCATCCTGCCGGCTGACGCCCGTGATCTGCTCCGCCGCCCGGTTGAAGCAGGTGACGTGCCAGTCGAGGTCCACGGTGAACACCCCTTCGTTGATGGAATCCAGGATCACCCGCTCCCGACTCGCCATGGTTCCGTCGATCGCCATCTCCGCGTCCGCCATACCCGCATCCTTTCTGATCATGCAATTCGCATATATATTTTACACGATACCGCTGCAAATTGAAAGAGTCTATTCGTGAGCGATCTGTCGGGGCTTGACATTCAATTCTCTCTGCGGCACCAAATTAGCCGTGAGGAGGACCGTTCCGCAGGGCGGGGCACGTCTCTTGCATGGCCTTGGTTGATGCCGGCAGCCATCAGGAGCGATTTCGCGCCCTGGCAGGTCTTGAGACGCTCAGGATGCGGGCGCGACGGACGCAGCGCAGCATCGATAGCGGTATACATCCCCAACGTTCCGAGAGGTGCCCATGGCTAAGATCTATTTCCCCCAGTACGCGCGAGGAAGGGACGGGGTCGAGTTGCGCCCCGGAGACAGCGTGCTGGAGCATCTCCGTCGCCTGGGAGGCGTCGAGATCGACTCCGAGTGCGGCGGGCAGGGTGTCTGCGGCAGGGACGTGATCCGCCTGGAAAGGGGGGCGGGATCTCTGACCCCCCCCACGGAGGCGGAGCTCCGCCGGATGGAGACTGGAGAGCTCAAGCCGGGGCAGCGCCTGGCCTGCCAGGCCAGGGTCGCCGACGCGGAGCACAGCATCGAGGTGTATATCCCGAACTTCGGGAAGTTCACCATCCTCTCCGAGTACGTCCAGCAGCCGGTGGAGCTGGAGCCGTGCGTGGTCCGCCGCGGGGACCGGGTGACCCACCTGAACGGAGCGGACCTGGGCCCCTACCAGGGGCGGGTTCTTGGGCTGGCGGTGGACATCGGCACCACGACCCTGGCGCTGCAGGTCGTGGACCTGGAGACTGGCCTGAACGTGGGCCCGGCCATGGCCAGCAAGAACCCCCAGATCGCCTACGGGAACGAGGTGATCTCCCGGATCGGGTACACGATCGACCATCCCGGAGGGCTGGAGGAGCTGCAGGAGAGCGTGGTCGACGGGATCAACCAGTCCCTCGCCGAGCTGGAACGGCAGGCCGGGGCCGATGGAGCAATCCGGGAGCGCATCTACGAGGTTGTTGCCGTGGGCAACAGCACCATGCGGGAGCTGTTCTTCGGGAGGGACGCCCGCGGCCTCGGGTTGATCCCCTTCGAGGCGCCCGACAAGGCCGCCGTGAGCGTGGGCGCCGCGCAGATGGGTCTGGAGATGCACCCCAAGGGGGTGGTCTACGGTCCTCCCCTGATCGGCGGTCACGCGGGGTCCGACTGCCTCGCGGACATCATAGCCACGGGGCTGTACGAGTCCGACGAGATCGGCATGATCGTGGATATCGGCACCAACGGTGAGGTGGCGGTCGGCAACCGCGACAAGCTCCTGACGGCCTCCTGCGCGGCCGGCGGGGCTTACGAAGGGTACCAGATCCGCTGCGGCGTCGGGGCGATCCAGGGCGCTATCACCCGCTTCAGGATCGTCGACGGCGAGGTTCAACTCGAGACCCTCGGGGACAAGCATCCGGTGGGCGTCTGCGGCTCCGGGGTCATCGATCTGCTGGCGGAGATGCTGCGCAACGGCATCATGAACGCCAGTACCCGCATCCAGGGCGACTATCGTTTTGCCGACGGCCTGTCGATCAGCCAGGAGGACGTGAACGAGCTGATCATCGCCAAGGCCGGGCTGCGCACGGACCAGGATTTGCTGATCCGCTACCTCGGGATCACGCCGGAAGAGGTGCGCAAGGTCTACCTGGCTGGTGCCTTTGGAAACTACATGGACATCGACAACGCGCTGACCATCGGCCTCCTGCCGCGGGTGCCAAAGGAGCGCTTCGTCCGCTTCGGCAACGGAGCCCTGGCAGGGGCGCGCCTCATGCTGTGCTCGCGGCGCAAGCGCGCTGACGCGGAGAATCTCAAGGGTATTCTCACCCATCTCAAGCCGAACGAGATCGAGGGCCAGGAGTTCCAGTACCTGGTGGCCGACAACATGTACTTCGAGGAGTGAGCCATGGCGGGAATCGGCGCCTTCGATGAGCACTTCCGGGACTACGAGCAGTGGTTCTCGGAGCACGGATCCGTCTACCGTTGCGAGCTGCGGGCGGTCGGGCACATGCTTCCGGCCTCCGGCGACGGGCTGGAGGTGGGGGTCGGAAGCGGCAAGTTCGCCGAGCCCTTCGGCATCAAGTTTGGTGTCGAACCCTCCCGGGCCATGCGCCGCCTGGCCGAATCCAGGGGTGTCGAGGTTTGCGGGGGGGTCGCGGAGGAGCTTCCGTTCGACGACGGCCGCTTCGCCTTCGTCCTGATGGTCACCACAATCTGTTTCCTGGACGACCCGGACCGGGCCTTCCAGGAGGTTCGGCGGGTTCTCACGGACGGGGGGGTCGTCGTGGTCGGCTTCGTGGACAAGGACAGCCCTCTGGGCCGAATCTATCAGGAACACAAGGACGAGAACCCCTTCTACCGGGAAGCCACCTTCTACTCGACCGCCGAGGTCCTCGCGTTGCTGCAGCGCAACGGGTTCACCCAGCCGCAGGTCATCCAGACGGTGTTCGGGAAGCTCAACGAGATTCACACGGTGCAGGACTTCAAGAGCGGCTGGGGGGAGGGGGGGTTCGTGACGGTTCGGGCCTGCAAGACGCACTAATCGCACAGGGACACGGGTCGGGAAGCTCCGTCGCGGGAGCTCGAGCCAGATTCGAGCCAAGCCCCTTGACGGATGAAGGGCATCGCGCTATATTTGTTATGAGCATATGCTTGAAATTATCCGTGAGGAGGTGTGAGCTCCGGTGGCGCGTCCCGTAAAACCCCGCTGGATCGGCTTTCAGCCCCCCGGCTTGTGCTTCCTCCCGCAGGCGGTGCCCGTCGCGCCGGCGGGGCTCCTGGTGTTGACCATCGACGAGCTGGAAGCGATTCGGCTGGCCGACCTGGAGGGGCTTTCCCACGCGGAGGCCGCCGAGCGGATGAACGTGTCCCGGCCCACCTTCGGCAGGATCGTCGAGCAGGCGCGCAGGAAGGTGGCCGAGGGGCTGGTGCACGGCCGCGGAATCGGCTTCGAGGGCGGAGTGGTGCGGTTTCACCCGCCCCAGGGCCCCTCCTGGGGGGGGGGTGGGCGAGGGCGTGGACGCGGACCGCACGGCCACGGCAAGGGACCGTGGCGCTAGAACGCACGAGATCAGGATGTGAGGAGGGTACAGAGCATGCCGAGAGGAGACGGAACGGGTCCCGCCGGGATGGGACCGATGACCGGCAGGGCTGCAGGCTTCTGCGCAGGGTACGGAGTGCCCGGGTTCATGAACCCGTACGGCCGGGTGGGGGCCCGCCCAATGCCGGGCTACCCGGCGGCATGGGGGGCCGGTGCTTATCCGGTCGGGGCGTACCCCGGGGGGTACCCGGCGTATGGGCGCTTCCGGCCCATGGGGCGCGGTTTCGGTTTTGGCCTCGGCTTCGGCTGGCGCGGTGGTCGCGGCTGGGGCCGGGGCTGGTGGTAGTGCGGGAGGCGCGCGACTCCGTCGCGCGCCGCCTGACGGTGAGAAGCAAGGCGAGAATTGCAGGAAGGAGTACGCAAGATGCCTAGAGGGGACGGAACGGGTCCCGCCGGGATGGGACCGATGACCGGCAGAGCAGCCGGCTACTGCGCGGGATACAACATGCCCGGGTACATGAATGCCTACGGAGGGAGAATGGGGGGCGGTTTCGGTTGGGGAAGGGGCCGCGGCTGGGGCTGGGGCCTCGGTTACCCTGCGGCCCCCGGGGGTGCGCCCTACGCCCCGTACCCCTATGCCCCTCAGTACTCGGCTGAGCAGGAGCGGCAGGCGCTCCAGGGGCAGGTCAAGTTCTTCGAGGACCAGATCGCGGCCTTGAAGGAGCGCATGGGGGAGCTCGAGAGCGAGGGCTCTTCCGAAGAGAAGGACTGATGAGCGATGGCCCCGGGGGGCTCCTGTCCCCCGGGGCACAGCCGGGACGGTGGGTGTCCCCCGGGCCGTCGACCCTGCGCTGGTCGGGGCGGCCGCGGGTGTGATACTCTGAAGGCATGCTCCCAGCTGCTGAAATCGCCCCGGAGCGGCGGATCTGGTCGAACCGGACCCTCAATCTGAGGGCCATCCGCGCCATCGGCTACGACATGGACTACACCCTCGTGCACTATCGCACGGAGGAGTGGGAGCGCGCTGCCTTCCAGCAGGCTCTGGCCGTGCTGGTGAATCGCGGCTGGCCCGTGGAGAGCTTGAGCTTCGAACCCACCAGCGTGATCCAGGGACTGGCCTTCGACCTTGACCTGGGCAACCTGGTCAAGGCGACCCGTTTCGGATACGTGATCCGGGCCCATCACGGCACCCGCGCCCTGTCTTTCGAGGAGCAGCGGGCCGCATACGCGGGCAGCTTCGTCGAGCTCTCCGAGCCCCGCTGGACCTTCATGAATACCCTGTTCTCACTCTCCGAGGCGAGCCTCTTCGCCCAGCTCGTGAGCCTGGCCGACGCCGGAGGGCTGCCCGAGACCGTGGGCTACCGGGAGCTGTACCGGATCCTCCGATCCGCGCTGGACGAGGCGCACAACCTCGGCGAGCTCAAGGCCAAGATAGCCGCCGATCCGGACCGGTTCGTGGAGCTGGATCCGGAAGTGCCGCTCACGCTCCTGGACCAGCAGGCCGCGGGCAAACGCCTGCTCCTCGTGACCAACTCCGACTGGGGCTACACCCGCTCCATGATGAGCTACGCTTTCGACCGCTTCCTGCCGCAGGGGCGGAGCTGGCGTGACCTGTTCGAGCTGGTGGTGCTGGAGGCGCGCAAGCCCGCCTTCTTCTCCGGCCGACAGGCCGTGTACCGCGTGGTGGACGAGGGGCAGGGGCTCCTGCGTCCGCACCGGGGTCCCCTGGAGGCCGGGGGCGTGTACGTCGGAGGGGCCGCATCCCTGGTCGAGGAGAGCCTGGCGCTGTCCGGCGCCCAGATCCTGTACGTGGGCGACCACCTGTTCGGGGACGTGCACGTGAGCAAGGAGATGCTGCGGTGGCGCACCGCCCTGATCCTGCGGGAGATCGAGCCCGAGGTGCGGGCCCTGGAAGAGTCGCGGGGCGCGGAGGCGGAGCTCCGGGAGCTGATGGCCCGCAAGACCGAGCTCGACAATCGCCTGGCGCGGCTGCGGCTGGCGCGCCAGCGCGAGCAGCAGGGGTACGCCCCCGGGGCCGGCGGAGGGCTCGACGCGCTCCAGGAGGCCATCAAGAACACCGGACAGGAGATCGTGTCCCTGGATGCGACCATCGCGCCTCTGGCCAAGGCCTTCGGCGAGATGGGGAACCCGACGTGGGGCCCGCTCATGCGGGCCGGCAGCGACAAGAGCCTGTTCGCCCGGCAGGTGGAGCGCTACGCGGACGTCTACACCTCCCGGGTGTCGAATTTCCTCGGGGAGACCCCCTTCGCCTATCTCAGGGCCGCGCGGGTCTGCCTGCCCCACGACCCGTCCTGAGAACTGCTGCCCGAAGGGTCGCCGGCGTTGACGAAGCCCGGCGGCGTGCTACAATAGGCCGTAGAGCGGCGGGCAGGGGGGAGGCAACGGGGGTGAGGGCGAGCAAAGGTCAGGCGGACAAGCCGGACGAGGACGAGCGCAAGCGCACGATCATCTACGAGAGCACGGTGGGCAAGCGCCTCTCGGGCATGCGCAAGCGAGGCACCATGTTCATCGTGTTCCAGGGCCGGCGCATCCCGATCGCCAGCCGCATCACCATCGGTCGCGATCCCACCAACTCCATCACCCTCGACGACATGCTGGCCTCCCGCTTCCACGCCGTGGTCCAGAAGGTCAGAAACGACTACTTTGTCGAGGACCTCGACAGCACCAACGGGACCTACGTCAACGGGCAGAGGATCCCACCGAACAAGTACGTGCGCCTCGCTCCCTCGGACACGGTCCTGATCGGACGCTCCGAGCTGTCGCTGCTGCACTTTGCCTGACAGCCCGGGGCGCCGCCGCCCGCCGATTGTTCCCTGCAGACTGGCACCCGCGACATCCACTGTCCTATACTTGGTGCAGGTGTCCGCAGAGGCGTCTCGCGCCCGGTGCGGGACGCGGCGGAGAGAGGAGGGTGCGATGAGGGTTCGACCCCTGGTGTGCGTCGCGGCGATCGCTGTCGTGCTGGCGATTGTCTGCTGCTCGACGTTTCCCAAGGCCCGTTACGAGAGCGACCCGGAGCTGCAGGCCGCCCTCGCCCAGGCACCGGCGTACCCGGAGGTGCGGTTCGTCGTGCTCAGCGACCCGCACTACATGGATCCGGGACTCTGGGGCGATGGGCCGGCCATCGAGCGCTACCTGCGGGGAGACCGCAAGCTCCTGCGCGAGAGCCCCGAAATCCTGGACGAAGCGGTGAGGATCGTTGCGGGTGTCCCGGCGGAGCTCGTGATCGTGCCGGGAGACATGACCAAGGACGGGGAGCGCAGCTCCCACCTGCAGGTGGCAGAGCAGCTGCGGGCCCTCGAGGCCGGGGGCAAGCAGGTCTTCGCGATCTGCGGCAACCACGACATCCTGAATCCGGAAGCCTATCGCTACCAGGGGGACCAGGAGATCCCGGTGGACACGGTGAGCCCCGAAGAGTTCGCCGAGATCTACGCGGAGTTCGGCTACGCGGAGGCCCTGGACCGGGACCCCGCCTCCCTGTCCTACGTGGCGGAGCCCCTTCCCGGACTGCGGCTCCTGGCCCTGGACGACTGCCTGTACCTGGAAGAGCCGGTGGAGGGTCACAGCCCCGTAGGGGGGCGCTTTTCGGAGGCCACTCTGGCCTGGATGGACCGGACCCTGGCCGAGGCGGCGCTGGAGGGCAAGGCGGTGCTGGCCATGGTGCACCACGGAATCATGGAGCACTTCCCGAGCGCGGAGAAGCACTACGAGGAGTACATGGTGGAGGGCTTCCCCGAGGTGGCCCGAATGCTGGCCGCCTACAACGTGCGGGTGGTATTCACCGGCCACTTCCACGCCCACGACATCACCCTGCAGCGCTGGCCGGACGGCAAGTTCGTCTACGACGTGGAGACCGGCTCACTGATCACCTATCCCTGCCCGCTCCGCGTCTGCTCGATCCGTGACAACAGCCTGTACCTGGAGACCCGGCGGGTGGAGCGGATCCCGAGCCATCCGAGTGATTTCCAGGAGTTTTCGCGGGAGTACACCAGCAACGCGGTCGCCGGCATCGCCATCGATACGATGCGGGAGCTCAAGGTCAAAGAGGAGGACGCCCTCTTTATCGCTCCGCAGGTGGCACGGGCTTTCGTGGCCCACTACGGGGGGGACGAGCAGCCGCCGGAGACGGTGATCGACAAGAAGGGGGTCGGCTTCATGGGACGCCTGGTCCTGTGGAACCGGGGCAGTCTGATCCGCGGGCTGTGGCAGGACCTGGAGCCCCCGGACCACGACCTCCTCGTGGACCTGGGCGACGGGAGCTGGGTGCAGCGATAGAGGGAGCCCCGGGATCTATCCGCGCGAGGGAGAGCCTCCCAGCAGGCGGTGCAGCAGGTTCACGTGGGTGTCTTCCTCCTCGGCCAGGAAGCACAACACCCGGCGCACGGCCGGGAGCTTGGCCTTCGTGCACAGGCCCCGGAAGAAGAGCTGGATCTCGGTTTCCCTTTTCAGGATGTGCTCCAGGCGGTCCCAGACGCCGCCATAGGCGCCCCGGTCCAGGGGCCGAACCTGCTCGAGGTCGTGAAAGCGGCCCTTGGACAGGACCAGTCCGGCCTCGTCGTCGGGGATGCGCCCCTCCAGGATGTTCTTGAGGATCTGCTTGTGCTCGCGCTCCTCGCTGAGCACCCGCAGGAGCTCCTCCGGCATGGGCTCCTCCGCCAGCTCCTCGTCCACGGCCTCGTAGAGGCCATGTACCTCCTCCTCCAGCTCCAGGGCGCTGCGCAGGACCGCCCTTTCGGTCAGCTGGCGAAAAAACCTGAGGATGCCCACGGCCGTCAGGCCTTGATGGCCTCGACCAGGGTCAAGACCCCGAAGGTCAGGAACACTCCGGCGGAGACCAGCTTGATGATCCTTACGGGCACGAAGCGGCCCACCAGACCGCCCAGCGTGGCGGCGATCATGGTGCTCAACACCAGGGCGACCGCGGCTCCTACCACCACCGACAGGAAGGCCCTCCGGTCGGCGGCCAGGGCGAAGATCGAGATCTGGGTCTTGTCTCCGAGCTCGGCCAGGAAGATCATGGTGAACGCAGACAGCATCAGGCGCAGGTTGAACAGCACGAGTCGCTCCTATCCGAGGGCCACGTCGAGGGTCATCATGGCCGCGAAACCCAGCATCACCCCGATGACCGCCCAGTGCCCTTGTTTTTCGTGGTGCGCCTCCGGGATCAGCTCCTCCGCCACCACGTAGATCATGGC
>JAFGFV010000137.1 GCA_016930895.1 Spirochaetales bacterium
CGCTGGTCTGGGAATGGGCGCTCATCGTGGTCCAGGTGCCCGCCAGGGCCTGCGCGAGATCGGCAGAGCCGCCCTCCCGGGGAAACTGCATGCCTCGGACGATCTGATCCGCAGCCGCGGCGAGCTCCCTGCCGTACATCGCAGGGGTGGTGATGGCAATCACGTAGGCACCCCCGCCTGCCGGGGAAACGGCACCGAGGGTCCGGCCCTTCACCTCCTGGCCCTGGAAATACCCCTCGCAGTCCCCCGCGAGGGCGTTCCTGCCCAGGGGCTGGAGCCCTCCGACGATGAACAGCTCCACGCCTTCGTCGACGATCCCCTCGTGCATCTCTGCTCGCATCTCCTGGAGGGAAGGGGAGGTGTGGGGAAACACGAGGATGAGTCCGGCGACGCTGTCATGGCCGAGCACGGCACCGCCTGCGTCTTTCTGCACCTTCCAGCCGGCGGGGAGCGGGAAGCTGAAACCCCAGGCGGGGTCGCCGACCGTCTGGGCCGCCAGGGGGAGCGAGACTACGGCGAGCAGGACTGCGGCCAGCCCCAGCCGCAGGCATAGAGGAGAGGAGTGGCAACCCATGAGCGCCTCCTTGTGTGCGAGCTCACGGCCCGCTTCGCAGAGTCTTGCACCAGGGGGGCGCTGTTGTCCAGTCTGTCGGCCCCAGCCCGGCCCCTCGCGCCGCGGAGCCCGGGCCGGCACGATCCGCTATCGTGGTGCTCTGTCCCGCGGTCTGTGGGACGGCCACTCTTCCGGAGCAGAAGATGTCGCGACTCGTCGAACGCAGTATTGCCAGGACCCTGGTCTCCATGGTGGTGGTGGCGCAAGCCCTGGGCGCGAACCGCCACGAGGACGCGGCGACGCTGGCCAGGCACGCCATGCTTCTCCGCAGCATCGTCGGAGCGGTCCTGGGCGTCGGCGGCTGGTCTTCCATCCGGCCCCTCTTCACCCGCCTGGGTGCCTCCGGCGAGGTCCTGCTCATGGCCGAGCAGTACATGCGGATCTGGTACGTGGGGATGGTCTTCAGAGTGCTGCAGGTCCTGTTCAACGACGTGGTGATCGGCACGGGGCACACCAAGGCCTCCAGCTCGCTGATGGTCCTCAAGCCCCTGCTGATCTTCGGGCTGCTGGGTCTTCCGAAGATGGGCATCCGCGGCGCCGCCCTGGCCACCGTCTTTTCCGAGGCTGTGGTCATGGCCCGCTCACCGGTCCCGGCGATCCTCGCTTCCTGGGGCAGGATCCTCCGGATCGGGGCGCCCAGCACCCTGAGCTCCGTCTTGACTCCGCTGTCCAACGGCGTGCTCACCAGGCTGGCGGCGGCCTTCGGGGTCGGCGGCCGGCGCGTTACAGTCTCTCGATCCTCTGCGGGTACGACTCGGCCTGCGGCAGAATCTCCCGCCGCTCCCTCTTCCCCTTCGCGGAGGAGACCCACACACGGTTCGCTTCCCAGCAGCCGGCGGTGGCGGTGATGGAAGTGCCGGTGCGGACGGCAGGCGAACACGGTACGGGATGCTGTTTCGATCCGGAGAGCTGGGCAAGCTGACGGATTCCGATCTAGCCGTCCTGGTGGGACACGAGATTGCCTGCGTGATCGGTCTTCTGTCCCACGCCGGAACGACGGCGGCCGTTGCGATGAATGAGCTGGGGATGCCGGGCCAGAGGCTGCGCCCGCTGTCGATCTTCACGCTGTGCGCGCCCGTCGTCTGGAACGACCGCTCGAAAGGCTGAGTGCGCGCCGAAACAGTCTGTCCAGGATGGTTGTTGCCCCGGGGAGCAGCGCCGCCTACCCGCTGCCCCGGCTTTGTGTGCAGAGCCCGAATCGTGGCTCTTTCCGGGTGCACGCGCCGTCACCCGCGAGACCACTCGAGTTGTTCGCGCGGTGCCGCCCATGAGCAGCGACGACGGGTGATTCCGGCGTCGGGTCAGTTGGCGTCGATCATCAGAGTGTAGCTCGCACCGCCGCCCCCTTTGACTTCCAGCTCGAGGTAGCGGTGCGCCGCCGGTGCGTCCACGGACCATGCATGGGATTCGCTGTCCGCGTCGGTGTCGTGACTCTCGGAGATCTTGTTGCCCGTCGTGTCGTATAGCAGGATATCCAACTCGTTGCCACCACTCGACCAGGTGACGATGAAGGTGACGAAGTCGGCGCTTCCCGTGTTGAACCTGAACACGTCTGAACTGCCGCTCCCGTCGGACACTCCCGTGATGGTCGACGTACACCCGGGAACGAGGATGATGCCGAAGTCGTCGGTATTGGTCCACGGCGGAGATTTGTCGTTGTTCGGCTCGCTCTCCGCGAAGGCCAGCCCGCAGCCAGAGCCTGCGACTGTGACTAGGGCGTCCTCGGTGCTGAACAGCGAATCGGTGACCCGAACGGTGGCCGAGCCTGCCGTGGCGGAGGCGCGATACAGTCCGCTCGTAGCGTTGATGGATCCGCCTCCGGCGCCGATGGAAAAGGCGTACGGGGGAGCGCCTCCGGAAGCGGAGAAAGCCTTCTCGCCGTTGACCGGCACGATTGCAGAGGCT
This sequence comes from Spirochaetales bacterium, assembly GCA_016930895.1. The sequence goes on from JAFGFV010000137.1 coordinate 2,519, forward strand.
GGAGCGATGGAAAGGGGGCCCCCGCTGACCACCGTGACCGTGGCGTCGCTGGTGGCACTTAGGGAATCGGTGACACGCACCGTATCCATTGCCGGCGCCGCAGGGGCGCTGTAGAGCCCCGTCGTCGGATTGATCGATCCAGAAGCCGGCGTCAGGACAGAGAACGCGTAAGGCGGCGTTCCGCCGGAGGCAGTGAAGGTGAGGGTCGCGCTGACCAGCATGGTCTTGGAGGAGGGATCGATCAGGAGAGGCTGGGCCGGAACGATCGTAACCGTGGCATCACTGGTGTTGCCCAGGTCGTCGGTGACACGCACCACGACCGTGTCGGCCGAACCTGGTGCCGTGAACATCCCAGTGGAAGCGCTGATCGTCCCACCTCCCGTTATTTTGGAGAAGCTGTAAGGAGTCTTGCCCCCGGATGCAGAGAAGGTGAAAGAGCTGCCGACCGTCAAGGACTTCGAGGTTGGGATGATGCTCAAGGGCGCGTAGGTCGCCACCGTGGCGTCGTCCGTCTTGGGAGGGGTGTCCGAGTCGGTTACCCGCACCGTTGCCACTCCGGCCGACGCCGGCGCAGTGAAGAGCCCGGTGGCGGGATTCACAGATCCGCTGCCTGCGGCGATCGAAAAGGTATAGGGGGGAACCCCTCCGAGAGCTTCGAAACTCAGGACGTTGTTCACGTAGAGGGCGACCGATGACGGACTGATCGTGAGCGAAACCGGAAGGATGACCGTGACTGCGGCCTGGGCGCTGCTCGGCGGTGCGCCCGAATCGGTCACCCGGACGGTCGCCGACGCAGGCGCTGCCGGCGCACTGTAGAGCCCGGTAGCGGGATCGATGGATCCCGCACCGGAGGAAATGGAGTATGTGTACGGACTTATCCCGTTTGTGGCTGCAAACGTGACGCTGCCGCCACTGCAGAGAGTCACTGCGGAGGGACTGATTCCGAGAACCCCCGAAGCGGTGATGGTGATCGTGGCGTCGCTCGTGCCGCCGGCCTGGTCTACCACCCGCACGACATCCGTTCCCGCTGCCGGCGGTGCCGTGTAGAACCCAGTGTTGCGGTCGATTGTACCCGCGCCCGAGGCCACGGAGTATGCGTAAGGAGCTACACCCCCGTGAGCCACAAAGGTGAGAGAGCTGTTCGACGAAACTGTGGCAGAGAGGGGCGCAATCGAGAGAGGCGCCGGGTGTCGCGCGCCTTCCCCGAGTTCCTCCCAAAGGACAAACTCGTCGCACCCGACGAGGCGAAGGCCTAGAAGAGCGACGGTCAAGGATTTCCAGATCCAGCGGATCTTCAAAGCGGGCGCCTCTTCATCCCCCGGAGACTTCCGTGCAACCTCTTCGGCCCCGCACGACTACTCTCCGGATGTACTCGTCTTTCGGCTACAATGATAGCACATTCCGGGCGCGCAACAACCCGCCGCGGGTTTCAAGGCTTGTTCGGGTCTGCTACAGCCGCAGGTACAGGTAGAGCGACGGGCAGAACCCGTAGATCCACTGTACCTGCTCCACGTACGCCGAGTAGGCGGCTTCAAGATTCATTCCCCATCGGCTTCCGAAGTGGACCGCGGCCCCCAGACTCACTAGCCCAAAAGGCACTGTCTTCCACAGGCGTCCCGACTCGTCGGGGTCGATCGTGAGAAGCGCCGCGCCCCCGCAAAGCCGCAAGAAGACCCCAACGGGCAAGTGCTCTGCGAAACCGCAGCGTAGACTGACGCCGATTGGGACCAAAGCGCTCTCAGAGGTGGCGACGCTACCCACGGCGTTGAACAGGTTGGCCGCTGCGAACAGGCCCGCACCCAGGTAGGCCGCCCCGAGTGGGATCCGGTAGTCCACAGCCAGAGCGGGCGCCAGGGCGACGTCGAAGTAGTCGATCGCCGGACCGTTGACGAGAAACGCCGCGAAACCGATCGCGATCTCGAAGGGCTTGCCGTGCGCCGAGCCCTTCCGGAGTGGTACGTCCGGATCCAGAACTCGCCTGCCGCTCTCGCTCGTGTCTTGCGCCTGGTTTGCGTCCGAAGCAGCGGCGTCTTCCTGGGTCACACCTGTCCCGAAGGATCGTTCCTGCCTGCTGCTAACGGGACTCGCACCGGAGGCGACGATGAGCTGGCGGATCGCTTTGGACACGGCCTGATCGAACGACAGGTCAATGCTTACCGCAATTCTCGCGGTCCCCGCGAGGCGCCCTCGAGCCATCTCGTACCAGCTGAAGTCCAGTTCCGCGTTGCTGCCAGCAATCACGAACTCAACGTCCAGCAGGAAATCGGCATCGAGGCGAGATCCCAGTTCCAGCAACTGCTTTTCGCCCAACGGCCTGTCGCCGCGCTCGTTTCCTTCATCGAGGCCTTGATCCACTTGGGGACCGAGGATCACGAAGAATCCCGCATGCTGGAGCTCAACCTCCGTAGATTCCGCTATGACTCGGTGGTAGTACTGGTTCGGTTCCATCCTCGATGGATGGACCATGATCAGGACCCTCGCCGCGTCGGCGTCCGTGATCTCGGGCCGCAGGAGGGCCGCCGCGACTACGGCAGCTACGGCAGCAAGGCACAGCAGGCGCGAACGGCCTGTCTGCAGATGCAGCCGGCATGAGCAGCCAGACATGTCACCAAGCTCCCCAAGGGACGTACCCGGAAAGATTGCACCACGAAGCTACCGAGAGACTCATGAAGGGTGCTCTCGCGACCCGAGGCTGCCCGTAGTGCCGCGTCCTCCGTGCCTCACGCCACGCCCGCCGACGGGAGGTTGTCGGGCGTCGCGTTCCGAGTATGCATTCCCGGAAGCAAGAATTGCCTCGCCGGTGTTGAGACCTACGCAACAACCGGTCCGCAGCGGTTTGCCGGTTCCTATCGCGCGACGGACACCAGCTATCCCATTCACTTGACCCGTCCAGCAAGGGGTATGTACCGGCCGCCCAGCCTCTACGCGTAACCTGCATGCTCTTGACCCTGCTCAGCGCTCCGGAGGCGGGGCGCGAGACCTGGAGGCCCGGGCGGTCGTCCGAAACCTCGTGCCGGTCTTCCGACGTTTCGACCACAGCCGGAGTAAATGGCGCGGATCCCTCCGCTACTCGACCGACTCCGGTTCCCCAAAGACAACGAAGCTGTCGGTCATGGAGCGGTACTGGGCCCGGATCCACTCGGCGGAGCGGACCTTGTCGGATATCCGCACTTCGTCCACGATTCCGTCGATCGGGTTGTTGCGGTTGCTCTCCACGCCGATGAAGACATCGGTCGTTCCGACGGATGTCAGCGCGCCGGACAGGTTGCTCTGGGTCGCGGTAAGCTGGGCGTTGTTGAAGGCGCGAACGCTCGGCACATTGCCGTCGTAGATTCCCACCAGGTAGTGCCAGGTGCCGCCGGTCAGGGTTCCCAGCTTCGCGGCCTGCCAGTTCGTAGTCGCATCCCGCAGCTGGACCGCCCCGAGGAAGGTGGTGCCGTCGTTGTGGTCCCAGCCCAGGTTGTAGACCGTGCCGCCCATGATGGGACCATTCGCGTAGCCGCCGGCAGCGTTGATCTTCGGCGCCGCATCGGCTTTGATCAGGGCCTCGACGGTCCACGAGGCGAGGTCGGCGTGGTAGTCGGTATCCACGTAGCGTTTCAGGACCGGAGCAGCAGGATAGTCGCCGTCGAGGCGAATGCCCTTCCCGACGAGCGAGTCCTGCAGCACCGGGGCCTTGGCCGTGCTGTTCTCGTACGATACGCCGTCCGGGCCGCTCGGAGCCGAGTTCGGGACTACGCTGGTGGAGGCGCTGCTGAAATGATACACGAGCTCGTATTCGCTCCACAGGGCGTCGGGGTCCTGATCGTCGGCGGCGCCCGCATCCCCATAGTACATGTAGATCGAATCGTATTCGGAGCCGGCACTGATCCGCGGAACCTTGACCCAGAGGTAGGACTTGCCGGAAGCATCCCACAGCTCGATCTCGTGGGGCAGCTGTCCTTGCGTGTCCCGATCCACGAAGCGGACGTTGGCCCCCCCTGCGGTGAACTCGCTGTAGTCAACTCGGGACGAGTCCAGAACCACGAGAACCGGGAAGTCCACCAGGTCTTCGCTGAACTCAGCCGTGTCGAACCGCAGGCGGATCCGGAAGGTCTGGTCCGGGAGCACCCACGGGGCCGGCGTCAGCTCCCGCCGGATGATGTCCCAGGATCCCTCGAGGGAACACTGAAGCAGCAGCCCCACTGCCGCAAGCACGAACAGCGCGGTCACGATCATGCGGCGGACGAGCCCGCGGGATTGGCGATTGGCCATCAGCTCACCTCCCAAGACCGCTGAATACCGGCCCCACCCCGAAAGCGAAAGCCAGAATGTGCACTGGTTGATTGTCGAACACCAGGTTGTACTCCATGTTGAGCTCCACAAAGGAGCCCTCCGGCAGGAGAAGCTTCAGCTTGACGCCCGCGATCCCTACAGGCCGGTTGGCGCGGGTGGGGATGTCCTCGAACACGTGATAACGGAAGTAGTGTTTGTAGCCGATGTAGGGGGTCGGCTGGAACTGCAGAGTCTTCCCGATTGGGACCCGGAAATCCACCTGCACCAGGCCGGCCACCTCGATCATGTACGACCCGAAGAACAGCTCCGCCCTCTCGAAGAAGCAGTCGACGCCGGTACTTACCCCGAAGGACACGGGCACGCGCGGTATCAGCCCGTGCAGTTCGTAGGACAGCGCCTCGCGGTAGGCACCCCAGTAGGCATCTTCGATGCCGAGGGCAGGGGTCATGTAGCCTGCGCTGATTGCCGCCATGTGGTAGAGGGATCTTTCGCCGTTCGCAGGCTCTCCTCCCGCTCCGGGAGAGAGCACCCCCAGAACGCAGAGCAAGAAAAAGGTGGACATCGCACTCCGTCTCGCCATGCTTTGCCTCCCTGCTCAGCCATCCACTAGGAAGTCTATCACGTTGCTACGAGAAGATCGCATGGAATTTTGCTGGCTGCTCGCGGGTCGGCCGGTCTCGACTGGATATCGTGTTGAGCAAGTGCCGGGTCCTCCGGCGGGCGCCGGGAATGCCCGCGCGGTGTCCTCCCGCCTCAGGAAAATGTTGAATCGATCGATTCAGGTTTCATGCGTGCATTTCGCGCAGTTTTCCAGGCTTGACGAGCGCAAGGGAAGGGCAGGCGTGGGGGAACACGAGGATGAGCCCGGCGATGCTGTCATGGCCGAGCAGTACATGCGGATCTGGTACGTGGGGATGGTCTTCAGAG
>JAFGFV010000138.1 GCA_016930895.1 Spirochaetales bacterium
CCGGAAAGATGCGGTACAGCTGGCCCATGAAAAGGCACAAGCGCTGCTGGACGCTTACGAGAAACCTCCCATGGATCAGGGATTGGAGGCAGAAATCGACGCCTTCGTGACGCGCCACTGGGCCAAGTGAGGACCGCGGGGGACGGCAAAGGACCGGGGGTCTATGCGCTTCGGTCCTACCGAAGCGGAAAGCTGATCGCCGTGGTCACTGGAGAAATCACAGGAGAGAAACGCCTGCACACCCTGCAGCTCACCCCCGACAGCCATCTGTTTTGACCGGGGTCCTTTCCAACGCACGCCGCTTCAGGGGAGGTTGAAAGCCGCCAACGTTTGAGGTCGCGGCACCCCCTGTTCATCCCACCCCATTCGTTTGTAAAAATCCTGTACCATGGGCTTCAGATTTACCTTGGCCCCGGTGGAGGGGCCCTCGCCGATCGGTTCGTCGAGGAACTTCTCCGGTAATGTATCGAGCTCGGAGGTGGCTCCGAAGCGCAGGTTAAAGAGCTTCTCCATATGTACGATCCGTTCGCCGATGTACAGCAGCCGCTCCCGGGTGAGATCCAGACTGGTTAGGGCCCGAACCAGGCGAGTCTCTTTTTCCAGGTCGTAGTTCCCCGCAATGGTGAGGGCCGGAACCTTGCAAATCCCCAGGGAATCGATGATTGCGCTCACGATCAGGCAGTAGCGCACCAGGGCTCCCTTGCCTCCGGTAGCCAGCCGGTCGACCGCCCGGCGGGTTCCGAACTCCTTCTCGGCCCGCTCCTCCGTATAGCGGAACTCCGGGACAGGATACACGCTGGTGAAATCCCCGCCCCTCATGCTCACAGCATAGGAGAGGGCGGTACCCATCATTCCCCGGGGGTCGGCACCGTACAGCTCCACGCCCTTCACGTGATAGGCGTATTTCTCCGCTCCCCCGCCGAGTCGCTCGGCTGCACGGAAGACCCCTTCGGCCAGGATGTCCCCGATCCCCTCCCGGACCGCGATGCGGTTCATGATCTGTTCCATGGCCTCGGCGTTCCCCCATGTCAGATCGATTCCATCCAACTGCTGCCTGGAGAGGATCTTCCTGTCGTACAGGTCCATGGCAAAGGCGATTACCGAACCCGTTGAAATGGTGTCCACCCCGAGGATGTTGCAGCGGTTGGACAGATACATCAGGGCCTCGGGATCGGTGAGCCCGCACAAGGCGCCGAGGTCGATCACCGTCTCGTACTCCGGGCGCCCGCCACGGAAACCCCTGTGCCTGCCCTCCTTCAGCTCCACTTCGGCCTTGCAGTGGACAATGCAGCGCGGGCAGGTGATGGTGCGCACGACGTAGGACTTGAGATTCCTGCCGTCGATGCGCTCGGCTCCCTCCAACTGCATCGAGCGGTAGTTGCGGGTACCCAGCAGCCCCATCTCATTCAGCTCGAGCAGGTCTCCGGAGCTGCCGAGCTGAGAGTAGTCCCGGTAGCGGGAAACGCTGTTCCGGATGCTCTCGAGGTATGCCCGCACCGCCGGCATCGCTTCCGGGGACGCTTTTTTCGCCCTCGCAGCGCTGCTTACGCTGATGGCTTTGAGACGTTTGGAGCCCATCACTGCGCCCATGCCCGTATGGCCGGCCGCATGATCGATCCCCGCCATGATGCAGGCATAGCGAACGCGATTCTCCCCTGCAGTGCCGATGGTGAGGACCTCCGCCCTGTCATCCCCCACCAGGGTCTTCAGCGCAGCGTCGGTCTGACGGGTGTCCCTGCCCCACAGTTCCCCGGCGTCTTCGAAGCGCACACCCCACGCATCGAGGGCCAGATAAACCGGTGTTTCCGAAGCGCCGCGGATGATCAGGACGGCGATTCCGAGGGAGCGAAGCTTCGAACCGAGAAATCCCCCTACACTGGAGCTGCCGACCAGGCCGGAGAGGGGCGACAGAGCGTTGATGTGCACTCGGGAGGAGGATGGGGCTGCAGTTCCGGTCAAAAGCCCCAGGCTAAGGATCATGATGTTCTCCGGTCCGAGCGGATCGCACCCCTCTTTCAGGTTCTGGTAGAGGAAAAGCACGTTGTACCCGAATCCGCCCAGAGACTCCAGAGCCATCGCTTCGGTGAACTCGCGGGTGTCGATGCGCCGGTGCGTCAGATCGATATCGAGGATCCTGCCGAAATTGCCTTTGCTATTCATCGAGTGCCGCCATCTCGCCGGTGTTATACTACCACATCCCGCGGCTGTTCTGTCAAAAGCGTGCTCTTCCCCTCGCCTTTTCTCTCGATCGGGCACCGTATCTGTAGCGCGCCGGAAAAGTGATCCAGACAGGTCTGCCAGTCGGCTCGAAGTCCATCGGAGAGGAAGGCCAGCCTCTTGGCTTTTTCCACTCCCATGGCCAGCCCAGCGCGGCTGAAGTGCAATCCGAAGGCTTCTATGGATCCACACTGGTCGACCGCCCACTCCTCCTCGACCTTCCCTCCTTTATACCGTACCCACGATGAGTTTTTCCTACTGAGGGGAATAGAATCTTTGCCTGCCCAAGTCGATGCCCAAAGCCCTACAAAAAACCGGTTCCGGCATTCGCACCCGTCTTCTTCAGGAATCTTGACTGGGGGAGGGGGTTCGGATAGATTGAGGCCCTGGGTAGAAACTAAGGTGGAAATGGTCCCCCCGGCTTCGTCGGCCGGTGAACTGCCGCAAGCCCGGGTTCCGGCGCCGCTACGGAGACGCAGAGAAGGAGCGGGACTGCATCGCGGTGATCGACGAGTTGACCGCGATAGTGTGCGGAACCGTGACCCAGATCTGCGTCGAGGAAACGGCTCGGGGCGATGTCCATGAATGAGAAAGAAGAAACAATGAGGCTCCGGCTTCGATCGAGCCTGGATAAGCATGGGCAGGTTCCCTGTGCCGCAGCCCATCGGATCGCCGAAGAGCTTGAAGTGAAACCGTTGCAGGTGGGCAAGCAGGCCGATGCGATCGGCATCCGCATTTCCCGCTGCCAGTTGGGACTGTTCGGTTACACGCCGAAAAAGGGAACCCCCGGTTTCAGGGTGGCGAAGAAGCTCGACAACCCGCCGGAAACGGCCTCTGAGGCGGTTCGGAAAACCGCCGAGCAGGGGCGTATTCCCTGTCTCGCCCTGTGGCGCCTGGCCGCGCAGTACGAACTCACGCGGAGAGACATGGGCGACATCGCGGAAACGCTGGAGCTCAAGGTCACGCCCTGTCAGCTGGGTTGTTTTTGAGACAGCTGAAGCGGACGGGCTACTGCAGAAGCGTTCCCGAGGAACCCTGCCCAACACCCCCCATCACGTATGCCAGCAGCTGTTCACTGCTCATCCCGTATATACCAAGCTGCTGCGGGGTGACCCCCCGCTCCCAGTAGCTCTCACCCAGCATGGCGGCGAAGATCTCCACCATGGAGCGGGTCACGGGCATCTCGAGGCCCAGCTGCTCGGCCAGGAGCACCATGGGAATGTAGGCGTAGAGGATGTCCTCCTCGCAGACCTGCTTGAGGTAGGCGGCGCTGGCGAACCAGTCGATGTGCTCGGACCTGCGCAGCAGCCCCACGATGTCCTCTCCCTGGTACTCATAGCTGCGGCGGTCGAACTCCAGGGTCGACTGATAGGCCGCGCTTCCAAGGTGCCGGGACAATGCCTCCCGTTCCCGGTCGTACGCCTGTATCAGCCGCCCTCCCTGCTCCGTGGTGTCGCTGTAGAACTTGCCTCCCCGGTAGCGGTCGAAGTAGAAGCCGGCGATCGGGATGGTGAGAGTCACGTGGAAGGAGGGATTTCCTCCGGAGGCGATGTTGGTGTCCAGCACGTGGTCGACCCTCTCGTATTGAGGGTAGATGCGCTTTAGTGTTTGGCATACCTGGGCGCTGCGATTACCCGGAAAGGCGGCTACCCGGAAGTGGCGCTTGTGCCGGTCGATATGCACCGTGTCCCCGACCTTGGAGCAGAGGTAGGGCATGATGTTGGATTCCGCCAGGACAACCCGGGCGTTCAACTGCCCAAGCTTGCGAGCATGACGGAGAGCACCGTAGTAGCCGGTGGAGAACAGGAGGATCTGTCCATCCCTCAGGTGCGGGACCAGCGTGTCCCAGAACACGGTGTGGTACATCGCCGGAACCGTGATCATGATCACTTCAGCATCGGCCAGGGCTTCCGCAGGATCGGTCGTGAGGCGGGCCAGCCGGGCGAAGCCGGTCCTTCCACAAACCGAATCCGAGTCCGGGGTCAAGGTGATGCCCCCCTTGTCCAGAATCTGTTGAAGGCCGGCTGCGAAAAGGGGAAGCTCGAACAGGGTCACCTCCACGCCGGCGAGCGCGCAGTCTGCGGCGATGGCCGATCCGGCATTGCCGGCCCCGCACACGCAGAGGCGGGGCGGCGGGCTGGCCGCGCGGGAGCCGGCGACGCTCATCCCGGCTCCCCGGACTTTTTGGCCAGGGTCCCGCGGACCAGCCGCTCGACACCGGGCAGCTCGTCGAAGCTCCACACCAGCTCCACCAATGCGTCGGCCCGGTTCTCCCCCAAAACCGGATCCGCGAGCCAGTGGAACTTCTCCTCCATCCTCCCTCGATCCCAGCCGACCGGAGGATACGACAATCCTCCATCCATCAAACCGGATTCCAGGCGCCTCCCGTCGTGGAGGACGAGGATTACCCTGCCGGCGAAGCGGCCCCGGGCATCCCCGGCGTGAAGGAGGCGGCAGAGCTCATTCAAATCCTCCGATTCCCGCACCTCGACCCTGGCCGCCAGCTTTCGGAACTTCTCATCCCGCAGACGGTGCTCCAGGGTCTGAGCCGGACCGATTTCCCCGTCGGCCAGCATGGCAGCCACGGGCCAGGCCAGGTTGAACTGGGCTTCCTCGGTGGTCGCGGGAAGCTGCGTGCCCAAAGCGGCGGCCTCGTCGAAGGTTTCCACCACGATCCTGTCGATGTCCCGGGGATCGATGTGGTGTTCATCCACCAGCTTCCTGCATCCCTCTACGGCTGCGTGAGCCCAGCCGCAACACGCGTAGCCTTTGGCCTTCCAGCCCACCCCGTCGACCATGATGTAGCGCCGGCCGATATCCTCGACCCACTCCCGGTACTTTTCGGCGTTGAGCAGCGTGGGGATCCCTGTGAAACCCCTGGAGGCCAGCTGGGCAGCGCTGATGCCCGTCAGGGCGCCCCAGCCGATCCCGTGCTTGACCATGGCCGGGTGGGCGATATCCCGCATCATGGGCACGTTTGGTGCGTGGTAGTCGGCGATCCCCAACGCGTTCTTGATCTGCTCCAGGTCGAGCTTCATGAGATGCGCCGCAGCCGCAGCGCAGGCCACCGATCCCCAGGAACCGCAGGCCTGGTAGATCGCGTGATCGTCGTGCCAGCAGCGGCCGATGCGATGGGCCACCTCGTAGCCGACAACCATGGCGCTGAGCAGCTCCATTCCCCTCGCACCTCGATCTTCGGCCACAGCCAGGGCCGCGGGAAAGATCTGGGCCCCCGCGTGACCGTAGGCGTAGCGGGCGCCGTCGTCCGTGTCCAGACCGTTGGCGGCCGACGCGTTGGCAAAAGCCGCAGCTGCGGCCGTGACCTTGGTGCCGTGCACTAGGATGGTCGCCTGTTCCCCGGGCATGAAATCGGAGGCAAACTCCGTGGCAATTCGGCTGACCTCCGCCCGGGTGCCGCTGATGGTGGCGGACAGGTTGTCCATCAGGCACATTTTGGCTTTGTTCTTCACCGCCTCCGGCAGGTCGCTCCACCTGGTTTCCACGATGAAGCGGGCAGTCAAGCTGTCTCCGTCCATGAACTTCTCCTGGGACTCCCGACCGACAGCTAGCGGTAGCGGATACGGGGATTGAGGATCGAGTAGAGGATGTCGGCGGTGAGATTCGAGATGCTGTAGGCCATCACCACCACCATGCTGCAGGCCTGGATCAGAATGACATCCCGCCGCTGGATCCCGTACACGA
>JAFGFV010000139.1 GCA_016930895.1 Spirochaetales bacterium
CTCGTAGACCATCTCCATGACGTCCCAGAGGTGCTGAACCTCGACCTCGAAGCTCTTCATCTGGACGTCGTAGGCCTTGCGGTCCTCGAGCAGCTGCGACTGGTCGAAATACTTCATCTTGATGGCGTAGCGCTCGTCGGGCAGGTGGGCCGCGTCCAGATCCTCGTACTCCCGGATGATCAGCTCGCGGGCGTTCTTGAGGTTCTCGATGTACTGGTAGCCCATCTTGGAGGTGTCCAGGATCGAGGTGATGGAGTTGATGGCGGTGTTGAAGCCGCGGTTACGGATGTTCTCCAGGTCGATGATCTTCTTGAGGTTCTCCCGGATGTTGACCGGGTCGTACTCTTCCGGATCGATCTCGGCGCGCAGCCCCTCGATGCGGTCCATCAGGCTCTTGGCGAAGAGGGTGTAGCGTCTGCTCTTGGGATCGTCCTTGTCGTCGGAGGTGAATTTCTCCACCCGCTTCATCTTCTCGAAGAGGATCTCGCCGTCGGAGAGCTCTTCGCGGCCCTCGTCGATGATCTGCTCTTTGAGGTGCTCGATCTCCTTGTCGATCATGTCCATGATCGTCTTGGAGATCAGGTCCTTGATGATGTACTCCACGGTGACCTGGTAGTGGAAAATCGGGCTGATCAGCTCGGAGTCGAGGATGTTCACCGACAGCTTGACGTCGGACACGGTCTTGGGCTTGTAGATGTTGTCCTTGAAGGAGCACTTGACGATCGAGTAGGCGTTCTGGCCGCGCACGAAGGCGCCGACGTCGGTCTTCTGGCGCAGGAGGCTGTTGGTCAGGGTCTCCAGGTCGTTGACGCCCCGCTGGATGTGTCCGTGCAGGTGTCCGTACATGTTCACGATCGACTTCTCGATCTCGCCGGTGTTGAACTTGTCCATGCCGCCGATCTGATCGAGGAGCGCCGCGATCTCCCGCGGGGTGTAGCGGGCCAGGGTCTTGATCTCTTCCTTGTCGATGAAGTTCCTGACCTTCTTGACCATCTCGTCTTCGCTGGTCACTACGAACCGGTTGAACATGTTCTGGTAGTTCTGGTTGTAGTAGTTGTACAGCTTTTCCTTGAGACCACCCATGATGTCCACCCGCTCGAGGACCTTGGGGGGCAGTTTGGAGGTGATATGGTTCATGACCTTATCGACCTCTTCGCTGAGGAGCAGATCTACCTCCGCCTGCTGGTCCCTGAACTCCTGTGCCAGGGAGTTCCGCGAACCGACTGCACTGGGCTTTTCCGGGTGAAATACGTTAGGGCTCTTGGGTAAATCTAGACTCGCCATAGCTTCTCTCCTTCGCAAAATGAGATCGCGGTTTTCATCCTACTGTCAGTGAACCGTCGCCTATACAATAAATTATTCACACCTCCCAGAAATTGTAAAGCACAAAAATTTTTTTTCACTTTCATTTTCAAAAAAAGTGAGGCATCCTAAGTATAGATGACATAAAGAGGAGTGTGCCGATGAAAAGGCTCTATATCGCTCTGATACTCCTGCCGATCCTCCTGCTCTCACCGTTGTTCGCCGATGAGCGTACCGAACCCATCGACGTGATCATCGCCCTCGACAAGTCCCTGTCCATGGTCGAGGAGATCGAGGCGGTGAAGGAATACGTCAACACGCACGTGATCGAAGACCTGCTGATCCCCGGGGACTTTTTTCTGGTCGTGGCCTTTTACGGGGACACCATCGTGCCGGTCTCCACCACCATCGAGGGTCCGGAGGACAAGGAACGCGCCAAGGAGCGGATCGCTGCCTTGCTCGCCGACGGCCGTTTCACCGATATCGGCAACGCGCTGGACGTGCTGGGCGAACAGATCGAGCGCCACTCCCGGCCGGACCGGGAGAAGTACCTGCTGCTGATCACCGACGGCATCCAGGAAGCCCCACCGCAGAGCAAGTACTACTCCCCCGACGGCAGCTTCAACCACGCGTTCCTGGAAAACGTCAAGACCATCCAGCAGAAGGGCTGGAAGGTCGTGATCCTCGGGGCCGGCACCGATGCGCAGGCCCATGAGCTGGCCCAGGACTTGGCGCAGCAGCTCTCGGGGGATTACGCCCAGCTCTCCGAGGAGCCCACCGCGGAGGAGCTCATCCAGAAGACCCAGGAGTTCCTGGCGGTCCTCAGGGCGGAGGGCGGCGCGGAGCTGGGACCTGTCGACCTGCAGGGGCGCGGCACGCTGACCATGAGCGTGTCCAGCGAGGGCTACGCCGAGGCCCGGAGCGTGCGAATCCGCGCGATCCAGCTGTCGATCCCCGGCGAAGGCACCCAGAACATCCTTCCGGCGCCCGTCCAGTGGGACATCCCCCCCGCCTCCTCGGGGCGGTTCAGCGCCCCCGTGCAGTTGTCCGCGGTGCCCGCAAGCGGAGAGCACTCGGGGAGGCTGGAGTTCGAGTTTTCGGGTACCGACCGCTTCGTGCCGGTTGTAATCCCGGTGGAGTTTCGTGTACTATCCTTCGTCGGAAGCTACTGGCTGTGGGTCCTGATCGGGGCCCTGGTGCTGCTCGCGCTGATCGTGCTGATCATCGTCCTGGTCGGGCGGGCGCGCAAGCCCAGGTACCGCTTCCGCCTGATGGCGGAGGGACAAGCGGCCGAGCAGGCCCAGGAGGTCTACAAGGCCGTGGAAGGCAAACCCCTCTACCTGAACGAGGTCGAGGGGACCGTCACGGTTGCCCGAAACCGGAGCCCCCAGAGCATCGCCCGGTTGGTGGCGATCCCGAAGGGTGTGCGGATGGGGCTGCTCAAGCCGGAGCGCTTTCCCAAGCTCACGGACGTGCCTCTGAACGTCCTGGACTTCGACTTCCGGGTGCGGGTGGACCTGGACAAGCGACGCGACGTCACGGTGCGCCTGGCGAGCGTGCGGTAGCTGCGGCCCGGGGGGCCCACCGTGGGCAAAGGAGTGCCAGTCTGGAGCGGGCGTCAGTCTATCTCTTCGAAACGGGCTTTCCCCCGGAGTTGCCTGGTTTTACCGGGGAGCTGGCGGGATCACTCTTCCCCTTCTGGGCCAACTATGCGAGCCTGGATTTCGCGCTGGCCAATTTCCGGCACCTGGCGCCCGAAGGCTGCCGGATGGTGCTCGAGGCCGCTTTTCGGGGCGTCGCGAGCCACCTGCCTTCGCGCAACGGTGGGCTGAGCCGGCCGATCCTGCTCGAAGGGGCCGCGCCGGAGGCCCTTCGAGAGCTCATCCGCACCCTGGAGCGCGATCCCGCCGAGCTCGTGGTGCTCGCCCCGTTGTCGCTGGTCTGCATCATCCAGCGCGCGGGTCTGGACAAGATTGCCCCCCGGACCCGGGACCCGATCATCAAGCTGTCCCTGGAGAACGCGGCCGTGGACGTATACGCGGCCCTGCGGCCGGCGCTGCTCGAGCTGCTGCGACGTGCCCTCGAGCGCGGCCGCTGGGGAGGGACGGCGAACACCGAGTCGATCGGCCGTACCGATCCTATCGGCCATACCGATCCTATCGGCCGGGTCCTGTTCACGGAGATCCTGCACGAAGCCTTCGACACCATCAAGGACTGCCCCGGAGCGCTCCTGTTCCAGAACAACCTCATGCAGCTGTACCGCCAGAACCTCTGGATCGCCGAGAACCTCGGAACCCCGCAGCTGGCCGCGGCCCTCGAGCACCTGGGAGAACCCCGGCTGGCCGGCAAGGAGGTGCGGATCGAAAAGAACGGGGTGGTCCGCAATTCCTTTCTCGGGGCAGGCGCCGTGGTGGACGGCCTGGTGGAGGGTTCGGTCATCTTTCCCGACGTGGTGGTCGGCAAGGACGCTGTGGTCTACAACTCCGTGGTCATGAACGGCAACCGGATCGCGCCGCGGGCGCAGCTGTACAGAACCCTGGTCCTGCCGTTCACCGCCGAGGCGACCAAGAACGCCTACAATGTCGGCGAGGGGTGCTCGATCGGTCAGAGGCACTCGGCGGCCACCAACTTCGACCATTCCAGCCAGATCCGTGAGGGGCTCACCGTGCTGGGCCTGAACGTCGAGGTCCCGAAGGGCCTCGCGGTCAGCGCCGGCTGCCTGCTCGCGGCGGGGGTGAACGCTCAAGCCTTCAAGGGGATCAAGGAAGTGCGGAAAGGGGCGACGGTGCGATGGAATACGGACCAGTAGTCGACTTCATTCAACGCAACGACAAGTTCATCATCACCGCGCACGAGACTCCCGACGGCGACGCCCTGGGCAGCGAGCTGTCCATGGTCCTGGCGCTGCGCAAACTTGGCAAGAGCGCCCAGATCCTGAACGCGGACCCGGCGCCCCGCAAGTTCGCCTACATGGACCCGGACAACGAGTTCGCCGTGCTGCGGAAAAAGGAGCAAATCCCGCCAGATATCGGCGAGCACGCCCTGCTGATCCTGGATGTCAACGACCTGAACAACATCGGCCAGGTCGCCACCCTGGTTCTGCCCCGGGTGCGGGAGTACTTTATCATCGACCACCACGACAGCGAGACCGACCTCCTCTCTCAAAACCACGTGGCCCAGAACGCCTCCTCCACCTGCGAGATCCTGTATCTGCTCTTCGAGGAAATGGGGCTGGAGATCGACCTGGTCATGGCCGAGGCCCTATACATGGGCATCGTGTACGACACCGGGTCCTTCGTGTACCCCAAGACCACGCCGGTGACCTTCCAGATTGCCCGCGACCTAGTGGCCCGGGGGGTCAAACCCAACACGGTCTTTTCGAAGCTCTACGAGAGCAACTCGATCTCGTCGCTGCTCCTGATGTCCCGGGTGCTCAACACCCTGGAGCTCTGCATGGACAACAGGGTGGCGGTGCAGACCATGACCCGGGAGACACTGGCCGAATCCGAGGCGCGCTACGAAGAGGGCGACCAGCTCATCAACATCCCCCTGCGCAGTGAGAGTATCCGGGTCAGCGTCTTCTTCAAGGAGAATCCGGAGGGCGTCAAGCGCTGCTCGATGCGCTCCAAGGGCGAGGTGGACGTGGCGCAGATCGCCCAGAGCTTCGGGGGCGGCGGGCACACGACCGCCGCCGGGTTCAAGTGCATCCGCTCCTTCGAGGTCATGAAAGAAGAGGTCCTGGAGATGATCCGCCCCTATCTCGAGGGGCAGGATTGAGAGGGAAGGCGGAGGGGAAGCGAGCGATGGGATTCTTTGCCGATCACCGCCTGCCGCGCGCGCCGCGGGGTTTGCTTTCGGTCTGCCTGTTCCTCGCCGCGCTCAGCGCCTGCGCCCTCGGAAGGCCGGAGCACGAGGACGCCGAGCTCACGCGCCGGGTCACCCCGGAGTTGCGGAGCGACGACCAGGGGCAGAGCGGTCCGGAAAGCACCCCGAACGCCGAGCAGCTCGAGCTGGCTCCGCGGGTGCCCCTGGACAGCGACGAGAAGCTGTTCCAGGTCCTGAACGCCAATCTCGACCTGGACTCCAACGACGAACAGATCCTGGTGGTGCGCAAGAAGGATGATCCCGAGGGCCAGCTCGAGCTCGCGGTGATCGACTACGACCCGGTTCGGGGCAGCTACGCCAGGACCTGGGAGGGCCCGACTCAGGCCACCAACCTGCGGCTGTTCGAGATCAGCCTCAAGGACCTGGTGGGCGACCACAACCTGGAGATCGTCTGCCGGGGCATGAACTCCGAGGGGGAGCTCACCCTGGACGTGTTTCGCAAGACCCCCTCCCCGACGGGCCTGGGGCTGTACTTCACCGAGATCTGCGAGGTGGTGTCCGACGGAAGCATCGAGATCAACGAGTTCGAGCGTTCGGAAGGCTACCGCATGGGCCAGAAGAACGGGCCCAGCTTCGTGATCACCGCTTACAGCCAGGACAGGGAATCGGAAAACCTCCTGGATCGGGTCAAGTACACCTACCGCTGGCAATACCAGCAGAACCGCTACGTGCTGACCAGCGTCGAGAAGCTGCCCGGAGCCGTGATCGAGGAGAGGCAGCTGCAGGAGCTGTTCGCCGATACCTCGGTGGAGCGGTTCGAGGAGTTCCTGGCCGGACCGTGGTACCTGGGCAATGCCGAGGGGGACGAAGAAATCCTGCTCTTCTCTCCCGAGGAGCGCAGAATCAGCATCTACAGCGGCCGCGTCACCGAGATCTATGGTTGGCAAGCCTCCTTCCGAAGCCTGTCCAACCGCCTCCTGATCTTCGGGGTCAACGAGGCCATCGAGTCGATCGTCAAGCGCTTCACGATCGAGGTGGTGTCCCTCAATACCATCGACGTGGCCATCCTCGGCTCTGAGCAGTGGGACCGTTCCTATGGCCGGTATCTCAAGCTGGGGGAGGAGCTGCAGGAGTCCCTGCTCGCCGAGGACGAGCCCCAGGTGCGAGCAGCCCAGCTGGAGCTGTCGGGGTTGTACCAGAGCGGCCAGGGGATCGAAATCATCTTCGATCCGCCGGACTTCACCTGGATCGACGAGACGAGCGCCTTCTCCGGCGGATTCACCATCATCAACCTGGACACGCCGGTGCTGTACCTGCAGGCTATCGAGGACAACGGCCTGCCCGGCGCCTCCTCCGCCTACATCATGGACTACTCCGAGAAGCAGGAGGGCAACTACCTGTACCGCACCCTGGTGCTCACCCCTGCGCGGCTGAGCGTGCTGGGGGTGGAGGCCACTTCGGAGAAGCGCATCACCTTCGAGCAGCTGCAGATCCTGGAGGAGACGGAGGAGACAGAAGAGTCGGAGGAGACGGAGCAGTCCGGCGGGTAGACCGCCGGGGAGGCGCCTGCTGCGGAGGCATCAGCCGCGGGGGTGCCTGGCGCAAGGGCGCTTGCTGGTGGGGGCGCCTGGCGCTGGCGACATGCAGGGCAAGCCGTAAGGACGGATCGCGCGGCGGCTAATCCAGGAACAGCAGGAATCCTTCGAACCCGGCGACTTTGAGGCGCAGCATCAGCTGCTGGGCCTCTTCGGGTGCCATCGCAGGGCCGATCACCACCCGGTAGAACTTCTTGCCGTCGAGCTGCTTCTCGGAGATCTCGGCGCCGAAACCGGCCGCCTTCAGGTCCCGGACCATGTACTGGGCATTCTCAGGGTCCCGGAACGAACCCGTCTGCACGAGGGCCTTGGGCGCGGGGGCCGCGGCGGGCTGGGGTGTGGCGGCAGGGGCTGGCGCGCTTGGGGCTGCCGCGCTCGGAGCCGCCGCGCTCGCTTGTGCCGGCGCGCTCGGCGCTGGCGCGCTTGGGGCTGCCGCGGTCGGAGCCGCCGCGCTCGCTCGTGCCGGCGCTACTGGGGGCCCTTGCGGCCGCGCTTCCGGCGGCCCTCCCGGAGACTCCACCGAAGGCTCCTGCGGCAAGCTCAGGATCCCGGGGGGCAGGAGCCGCAACGGCGAGGAGGCGTACGTGATCGCCGAACTGGGGTCGTCCGGACTCGCGCCTTCCTTCGAGCCCGCCAGCAGGCCCGCCTCGGGAGAGGCGGGATACAGCCGCCGCAGCTCCGCGGCCAAGCGCTCCGCTTCGACGACCCGCCCTTGCGCGGACAGGAAGCGCTGGTATTCCAGGTAGAC
>JAFGFV010000140.1 GCA_016930895.1 Spirochaetales bacterium
CGAGATGATGACCATGACGGCCACCACCTCCCTGGAGTACGCCGAGAAGTTCTTCCCCTGGACGATCTCCTGGTTCCCCAAGACCGAAGACCGCCTGCCGCCTCTGGTCACCGAGTGGGCCAAGCTGAACCCGGACATGAAGAACGTCGTGCAGTTCCTGGCCCCGTACGGCCCCTGGCCGGGCATGGCCGCTGCGCACGTGAAGGGCCTGGAAGCCGCCGGGGTCAAGCACCTGGGTGACGTAGAGGTTTCCCAGGATGCGGTGACCTTCGGACCGCTGGTGGTGCGGGCCATGGACCAGAAGCCCGACGGCATCATCATTTCCTGCTACCCGGACAAGGCCGCCAAGATCGTGCAGGAGCTGAAGAACCGCGGCTGGACGAACATGGGGCGAATCCTGCTGTTCTCCTCCGCCGACGACGCGGCCCTGTACACCACCGGAGGCGCGGACCTCAACGGGACGATCATCTACAACTACATCAACGTGGACGTCACCACTCCGCGCTGGGTCGCCTTCAAAGAGGCCTACATGAAGGACCACAACGGCCTGCAGCCGCCCAGCCTGTCGACCAACTACTACGACGCGGTGTACATGATCAAGCGCGCCATCGAGGAGACCGGCGTGACCGGTGATCCCAAGCTGCTCAAAGAGGAGCGCAGGAAGATCGCCGAGTACATGGCCGACATGAAGAACTTCGAAGGCCTGCTGTTCAACTGGGACATGTCAGGCGGCGTGCCCACGAACAAGCCGACCTACCTGTTCGAGATCCAGGACGGCAAGAAGAAGCTGGTCAAGGAGATCCGCGCTTAAGCTCGCCTTCAGACCTGCTGAGAAAACCATCGACGGGGAGTCCGGCCCAGGCCGGACTTCCCCGTTTTTCCTACCTTGGCTCTTGCCGAACCAACACGAAAACGCCCACCATTCGGACTGCAGTCCCTTGGACCCGCGATGCGGACCCGCCGCATCGACGGATCAGCTCGATCGACGCATCGGCTCAGTAGAGGATCTCCCACGAGTTGTAGTGCTGCGGCGTGGCGTGGCCCGTCCTATTCGTCAGGTCGTAGTTCGTCAGCGTCGTAGAGAGCCCTCGGTTCAGCGCGACACTCAGATACCCGGCCTCGTTGAGCAAGACGCTGGTCTTCGGCACCTTGTACGCAGCGGCCCGATCGGTCATGACGCTCCAGAGCGTGGCACTGTTCACGATCACGCTGGCGGCCTCGAAAATCGAGCTCGTCCACTCGCTGCCGTTGTCACTCGAGTTGTAGTCGGTGAGGCTGCCGTAGGAGTCCCAGTCCGGCCACGCGCTCTCCGCAGCAGCGCACGCCGTTTCGACGACGCGCACGTTGGCCAAAGCCCGCAGGTCGTCCGTGAAGCTCCCGCCGTGGCAGGAGCCGAGCATGAAGTTGAACTCGACCTCCGGGTGGCTGCTCATCTTTGAGGCAAACTGGGAGGCCCAAAAGCTGTAGCCCCCCAGCCGGACACTGTCGGTGCCGCCGTGGGCGAGGATGTAGATCGTGATGATGTCGTAGCCGCCCTCCACTAGCGAATCGATTTCGGTCAGCACGTCGTCCGCCGAGTAGTCGTGCAGGCCGACGATCGTGGAGAGGCTTCCACGGTACGTGTCGAAGAATGCATAGGCGTTGTTGTACGAAGTCACCGCGCAGGCATACAGGTTCTCGTCCGAGAGCAGGCCCTGGACCACGAGAAATGCCTCCCGCTTGAGCAGTTGCAGTATGCCGGGGTCCTTGATCAACCACTCCTTGGCCTCGACCACAGGTCGGACCAGGGTGACGTTCAACTCGACCAAGTACTTGGTGTCGGGAAAGTCAGCCACGAAGGGCTCCGGGATCTTGTCGTTGACCCTGGGCCACCAGTTTGCGTCGACCATTTTCGTCTTCCCGCTCGTGGAGACGATCAGGTACTTGACGGGGTGTTCGAAGAAGGCTCCCGGCTCCAGGTCCAAGAAGAACAGGTACGAGTCCTCCTCGAGCCGGAACGTCGACTCCTTGGCTACCCCCTCGTCCGGATTGTCTTCGGCGATCAGCGTCCCGGCGGGCAGGTAACCGTCCATCCGTCTCAGGACGTACAAATCCGCCTTGGACTGCTCGAGCGCCAGCGGAAGGAGCTCTTCTCGGACCAGTTCTATCGCCTGCTGGGCCGAACCGTCGATGTTGATGAATCCAATGACGCCGGGGATGATGTCGACGACCGTGATCTTCATGCGCTGGATGTAGAACTTCTCCGATTCTGTCGCCCTGATCTCTTCCTGGGCCTCGGTGCTGACGTGGGTCACGACGATCTCGTACTCTCCCTCCCGTTGGGCCGGGATTCTATACGTCTTGGAGCCCTCGGCGGGCAGCCACAGGATCTCCTGGATCAGGTTCCCGGCGGGGTCGAACACCTGGATCTCCAGACTCGTGACATTGTACTCGTGCACCTGGATGAGCCGCGGTGTCGGCGGGTTGTCGACAGTCAGCTCGAGATAGCCGCCGTCTCCTCCCGGCCAATCGGATTCTTCCCCCTCGGGTCCGGTCGGGCCCAGACAGGCGAGCACCAGCAGAGGGATCGCCAGGAGCACTATGAGCTGGGATAGCAGCGGAATTCCCCGGGGACGAAGGCCTCGATTCATATGACTCTCCTTCCTACGTTTTCTCTCTGCGGCGGCTCCGCTACTTTCATTGGAATGCACGCGGTGGCGGGCGTCAAGAGAAATCGACGAGAGTTTTCGTTGCGGGCTCGGGACAGGCCCGCGGTTGAAGTGGACGGACGCGACCGGCGACTTGGAGCGCAGCGGCCCGGCCGCTCACCTCACCGGAACAGCAGCCGGGGCAGCCACATGGTCAGCGGCTCGATGTAGGTGACCAGGAACAGGACGATCACCAGGGGCAGCAGGAACGGGAAGGTGGCCGCGGCGCAGCGCTCGAAGGGGACCTTGGCCACCCGCGAGAGCACGTAGAGCACCATACCCACCGGCGGGGTGAGCAGCCCGATCATCAGGTTCAGCACCATGATCACCCCGAAGTGGATCGGGTCGATGCCCAGGTGCAGGATCACCGGCAGGAGCACGGGCGTCAGGATGGTGATGGCCGCGATGGTCTCCATGAAGAAGCC
>JAFGFV010000020.1 GCA_016930895.1 Spirochaetales bacterium
ACCTCATGACCGAGAAGGCCCCGTCGGCGGCGGCTGCGGACCCGGAGACCGGCCGCCGCCTGTGGGAGGCGAGCGAACGCCTCCTGGGCTCGTTGTGAGCTCGCTCTGAGCGAGGGGCCATTCGGTTTCCGGCGGGGCTCCCGCCGGCGCTACTGCTCCAGCCCCATGGTGGTCCTGCAAGTCTTGGTGTACAGGTCGCGAAAGATGTTGTGGGGGTCGGTCCTGGCCTTGACCTCGTCGTAGTTCTCCCGGTTCCAGATCCTCCAGAAGTCCGACTCCGAGTAGTAGTTGCTGGAGATCAGGGTCTTGATCCCCCCGATGCGCATGAGCTCGTCCTCGATCATCTTGTAGTAGTTCTTCTCGCCGGTCTTTCGCATGCCGTAGACGGCCAGGTCGATCACGAGCTCATCCTGGAGGCCGGTCACGAACTCGCGGGACAGCCATTCGTAGGGTCGGACCACCTTGTAGGGCACGCACCACAGGGGGAAATGGCCCACCTCGCGCTCGTACCACTGCAGGAACTCGCCGGCCTTGGAGAACGGGATGAACACGTCCACCGTGATCGGGATCAAATCCGCGGGGATCAGGCGGCGGAACCGGGCGGCGAGCTCCAGGGTGCTGGTCGAGTTGACGAGCCTGCCGAAGAGCAGCCTGCCCAGGAAGGACTTGGGGCGAACGTTGGTGACCCCCTTGTGGTACCGGAAATAGTAGTCCGGCGTGGCGAGATAGTCCTCTTTCCGCTCCTTGGTGCTCAGGTAGTAGATCCTCATCCAGTCGTACCGGTGGGTGTAGGGCGCCCGCGCGACGAAATCCCCCTCGCTGAGCACGTACTCCGTCGGGGAGTGGATGATCCCATCCAGGAAGTCCACGTCCCGGCGCTCGTAATGCCGCCGGATGGCGGCGGTGTAGTCCTCGAGGCGGTCGAACTTCCGGTAGGTCACCCTTACGTACGGCTGGGCGGGAATCAGCCGGAAGGTGAGCCGGGAGATGATCCCAAGGGTGCCGAAGGTGCCGTGCACCATCTGGAAGACCAGGCTGTTCTCGTTCTCCGGAGTGCAGATCAGGACCTCGCCCGCGGCCGTGATGACCTCGTATTCCAGGCAGGTGTCGTGGAAGCCGCCGTGCTTGTAGGACATGGACTCGATGGAGCAACCCGCCACCGCTCCGCCGATGGTAATGGTCTTGAGCTCCGGCACGATGATGGGGGCCAGGCCCTGCCTCATCGTAGCGGCCACCAGGGCGGAGAAGGTGACCCCGGGTTCCGCGGTGCAGGTGCGCGCCTCGGGATCGATCTCGAGGATCTCGTTCAGGTCGCTGACGTCGAGCTTTTCGTCCCACTGTCTGCCGTCGCTCGGTTTGGGCACCTCGTGCGAGACCGCCTTCTTTTTCAGGGAAAGGGGCTCGTTGCTTCTGCGCTCTCTGAGCTGTCGCGAGATTCTGTCTACCTTCTGGTCGTGCGTCGGCATGCTTTCCCTCCCAGCCTCACATCGCGGTGCGGTTTCCGGTGCGGTTCACGACGCGGTGCCTTTGGTTCCGCTCGTCCGGAACAGCAGGACCACGGTAATGCCCACGGCCCCGAGAGCCGCCAGCAGGACCCGGAGCCACAGGGCGTCCACCACAAAGACCACGGCCACGGTCACCATGCCGGCCATGGCGGCGACCGAGGCGATCTTGGCGGAGCGGGGTATGGCCCTGTCCCGCTGGAAATCCCGGATCAGCTTGCCGAAGACCCGGTGGTGGAGCAGGCGTTCGTACAGCCGCTTGGAGCTGCGCACGTAGCAGGCCGCAGCCAGGAGGACGAAGGGCGTGGTCGGCAGTCCCGGCAGCACGACCCCGAGAATCGCGAGAGAGAGAAAGACTGTTCCCAGGGCGACCAGCAGCGCTCGGATCATTCCGCAACCTTCGGCAGAGCCTTCGTCGGCAGAGCTTTCGACAGTATGGGCTCATCACAGTATACGGTCATCGGACATCTATGCCCATCGCAGCGCCGCCGGGCAACCCCTCGGGGCGCGCAAGAAGCACAAAAAACGCAGCCCGTGTGCGTGCGTCCAGAAGACCCATGATGTACAATTGCCTCCTCGCTGTGCGCCTTTTGCTGTTCTTGGATCTTTGGCTCGAGGTGGATCCATGGAGCCGCGGCGTGTGCAGAACCTCCACCCCGTCCTGACCCTCACTTTGGTGTTGAGCGCAACCCTCGCTGGAGCGGTCTGCTGCCGGGACGGGCCGGCCCCGCCGGGTTGGGGAACGGGTCGGGCTTGCCGGGAGGAGTGCGTGCAGCGATACGTGGAGGGACGCCGCCTGTACAGCGAGGCACGCCTCGAGGAGGCCCTGGCGGTCCTCCTGGAGAACCAGCGGCGCGATCCGGACTTCTCCGAGAACTCCCACCTGATCGGCAAGATCCACTTTTTCCGCGGGGACTACGCCCGGGCCAGGGAGGCGTGGGACTCGACCCTCGAGCGCAACCCCCATCACCTGGATTCGCGCAAGTGGCTGGCCCGCCTGCACCTGTTGGAGGGCAGGCCCGAGGTGTCCGAGGCGCTCGTGGTCGCCGGGCTGGCGGACAGCGCCGAAGACCCGGAGCTCCTGATCCTGCTCGGCAAGTCCCGACGGGCCCAGGACGACCTGGCGGGTGCTCTCGAGTGCTACCGCAAGGCGCAGACCCTGGCCGAGAGGGTCGTCGAGGCCTCTCTGGAGCTGGCG
>JAFGFV010000141.1 GCA_016930895.1 Spirochaetales bacterium
CGCGCTGGAGAAGATCCTGGTGCAGATCGACGAGCTGCGGGCCCGGGAGCTCAAGCAGCAGCGGGACCTGGAGGCGTACCTGCAGTCTCTGCAGATCGAGTAGGGCGCCCAGAGGGGCGTGCCTATTTCTTCTGCACCTCGATGAGGTGAAACATCGACAGGGAGTCCTGGTCGACTTCGGGGTGCTTGAGGAAGATGATGATCGACTCGGTCAGGCGCACCATGTAGACGACCAGGATCACGGCAATGAAGATCGTGGCGTTCACGTAGACCGACAGGAGCATGCAGAGGTACACGAGCACAGCGTTCTTGCGCATGAGGAAGGTGTGCATCAGGACCGGCTTCCTCCAGCGGATGGCCGAGACGATGAACGAGGCGGCCAGCACCACGAAGAAGGCGAACAGCAGGATCCTGTTCGGCCGGAGATACTGCGGGAACAGCCGGGCCATGAAATAGGCGGTGGAGATGTGGAAGGGCAGGTCGGCGATGGAGTCCAGGGCCTTGCCTCTTCTCTCATGGTTCTGCTAGAATTGTATCAGTATTCATAGCCTGTCGCGGAGGTCAACATCGAATCGACGGGAAGACACGTATGACGAGCCAGCCGAAACGGTGCACGCTCATGCCGGCGGTGATTCTCCTGCTCTGTCTCGTGCTCCTGTCGGCCGGCGGGATTGAGGTGTGGGCTGCCGGCGAGGAAGACGCATCCCCCGTCGAGCCCGAGCAGCTCGTCGGCCGGGCCGTCAGGGTCGAGACGGAAGGCGGCGGCGTCTTCCAGGGCACGCTCCTTGCGGTGAGCGCGGATCGCCTTGAGCTGGTGGAATCCGACGGCCGGATCGTGGCCGTGAGCCGCGACCGGATCGAGCGGGTCCAGGAGATCCCCACGGACCGGGGGGTGCGGGCCTTCTACCAGGACTCGGCCTCCAACCGCCTGATCTTCGCGCCCACCGGCTTCGCAATGGAGCCACGGGAGCTGCACGTCACCGACACGGAGCTGGTGTTCGTGACCGCCAGCTACGGCCTCAACCGGTACGTATCCTTCTGGGGCGGGATCAGCCCGGTTGGGGCTCTCGCCAGTGCCCGGGGCATCCTGCCCCTCGGTGGCAGGCTCGCCGTGTCCGCCGGGTCGTTCGTCGGGCTGGAGTGGCTGTCGATCCTCGGCGAGCCGGTCGCGGGGCTCCTCCTGCCCTATGTTCTGGCCTCGTGGGGGGAGCCGGAGAACAACCTGACCGTGGGCTGCGCCTGGGCTGTCACCATCGGTGGCGCGGACGGCTTCCGGAGCTTCGGCCTGGTGGCGATGGTGGGGGGCAAGATCGTGCTGACCGCCACGACCGCCCTGGTCTCCGAGAACTGGCTGATTTGGGGGGAGCGCTCCGAGGGGGCGGGCTTCGACGCCATCCCGGTGTCCGGGCTGTTCGGCCTGGCCTTCCGAATCGCCGGAGGGCGCCTGAGCTGGGACATCGGGGCGGTGATGCCCCTGGGCTTCGACGGGGGAGTGTCCGGCCTGTTCGATGGAACCTTCGTTCCCCTGCCCTGGCTGTCGCTGACCTACCGGATCCGGTAGACGCATCACGGCCGGGCTGCGGAGCGACTCGAGAGTGACCGCCCTTGCCGCGCTTGAGACCTTGGAGCTGAAGAGGACGGCCCTGCGCGTCCGGAGGAACGTCCTGCGGATGTTCGAGGCGGGCCGGTCCGGCCACCTGGGCGGTGCCCCTTCGGCTGCCGACATCCTGACCGCTCTCTACTTCCCGGGTCATGAAGGTCGATCCCGCCGATCCGGCGCGGGAGGGGCGTGACCGCTTCGTTCTCTCCGCCGGGCACAAGTGCCTGGGCCTGCACGCGGTGCTCGCGGAGCGAGGCTTCTTCGACCTGGAGCTCCTCGACACCTACGGGGTGCTGGAAAGCCGGGTGGCCGGCCACCCGGACATGCACCGGCTTCCCGGGCTCGAGGCCAGCACCGGAGCCCTGGGTCACGGCCTGGCGATCGCTGCCGGGATGGCCATGGGTCTGCGCATGGACCGCTCTGGCGCCCGGGTGTACGCGCCCCTGGGGGACGGGGAGCTGGCCGAGGGCTCGAACTGGGAAGCGGCGGCCGCCTGCAGCCACCACCGGCTGGACAACCTGCTCGCCTTCGTGGACCGGAACACCCTGCAGATCAGCGGCCGGACGCCGGAGGTGATGAGCTCTGAGCCCCCGGCCGCACGGTTTCGGTCCTGCGGCTGGAGCGACCGGCAAGATCCCGTTCCTGGCGGACATCGCCCCCTTCGCCAGCTCTCGCCCCTTCGAGATGATCCGCAGCGACCTGGACTACATGCGCCAGAACGTGAAGGTGGTGGGGCGCTGCGCGGGGTTCACTTACGCCGACCTGGGGCCGACGCACCACTCCCTGGAGGATATCGCGGTCCTCCGGACCATTCCCGGGCTCACGATCGTTTGCGCCGGCGACCCGGTGGAGATCGCTGGGGCCGTCCGGAGGGCCTGCGAGCACGACGGCCCGGTCTACCTGCGGGTCGGGAGGCCCGCAATACCCGTCCTCTTCTCGGAAAAGCACGAGCTCGAGCTTGGCCGCGGCGAGGTCATGAAGGACGGGAGCGACCTCGCCATCGTGGCCACCGGCACGATGCTGGCCAACACCGCCGAGGCGGCGCGGCTGCTCGAGCAGGAGGGGGTCTCCGTGATGCTGATCAACCTGCACACCTTGAAGCCCGCGGATCGGGCGCTCCTGGTGCGGGCCGCCGAGCGTACCCGGGGCGTCCTCACGGTGGAGGACCACAACCTGGCGGGAGGGCTGGGGAGCATCGTGGCCGAGGTGCTGGTTCGGGAGGGGCCGGCGGCCCATCCACATGATCGGGATCGACGACCGCTTCGTCCCCACCGGTCGGTAGCAGGCGTTGCTGGAGTGCTTCGGCTTCCAGCCGCGGCAGATCGCCGCGACCGCCCGGGAATTCCTGCGGGAGCTTGGGGGTTAGGAGCCCAGGCGGCGGTCGGACTGCCGCGAGGATCTGCTCGCCGGGTAACCTCTCAAGCTGTCCACAGGATCGTCCCGTCCGCAGTGCCGGCCGAGAAGTTGAGCCTGACAGGCCCGAAGGCGGGCGGTGAGCGGCCGCTGTCGTCGGTGACCGTGCAGGCCGGGGCCCGGCCGCACCCGTAGTAGAGATCGATCCCATAGCTGCCGCCGATCGGCAGGCTGGTGCGCAGGATCGCGGCAGGCCCGGCCAGGTCGATCCGGTACACGGCCCCGCACTCCCCGGCATCCGGATGACGGAGAACGAAGCCAGCTGCTGCGCCAGGTGAACGAAGAGACCCCTCCACGCCCGAAAACACAATCTCCAGATCCCGGTTGTCCCGCAGTCGGTTGCGGAGCGACCGCACACTCACCGGGCGCAGCGAGGGGTTCAGTCCGATGGGTGCCCCTAGCAGCTGTGCGGCAGCATATGCCAGGCGCCGTCCCAGCAGGCCCTGGGCGGCACCGCTGAGGTGGATGTAGTCCTCCATCGGCAGGTCAACGGTGGGAACGAGTTCGGTATGCGGGATCGTCTCGGTGGCCTCCAACTGCTCCCGCCGCACACGGCTCCAGCTTTCGTCCAGGTCGGAGCAGACCCTGGGCTCTTCGATCAGCCGGTTCCAGTGGAAGCGGGCCAGCTGGACGATCACCCAGGGGAGCTCCGGAGCCGCCAGTGCCGCCCGTGTGGCCTCGATCAGCGGGCGCAGTCGCTCTCCGTAGCCGCGGCTCAACCCGTCGTTGGCCTCCGAGCAGCCCTGGTACCAGAGCACGCCCGCCACACGCCCCCCGTTCGAAGCGATCCTTCGAAGCATGGCCCGGTAGAGGTTTTCCCCGGCTGCAGGGTCGGGGTCCCAGTCGCTGAGGTAGGAGCCTCCGTGGGCGCAGGCGATGAGACCTTGAGGCACGCCGGTCAGCTCGAGCATCGCCCGACCGAAGCTGACCCCCGGGCCGGTGCCGATGCCTTCGCGGCGGATGAGGCTGCGCTCCCGGATCAGTTTCGAATGCACGGGATCCGCGGCGTCGAAGAGATTGTGAATCGGGTCCTGCGCCGTTGCCCAGCGCCCGTCCATGTAGTAGGCCCGCACCTGCGGGTCCGGCGGAGCGGCATCCTCGATCGCTCCGTAGCCCTGCATGTTGGACTGCCCGGCCAGAACCCAGAGGTCGCCGACGAGGAGGTCCCGCGCAGACACCCGTGCCGCGTTCCGGGTGCTTCCAGGCACGAAGGTGAGCTCGAGGTCATAGGGACCGCCAGCCGGAATGCCGCGCAGCGGCAGCCTCCACTGTCCGCCCTGGGTCGCGGTACCTCGGGTACCCTCCATGTCAGAGAGGCTTCTGCCATTTCGGCTGAGCCGGACGTACAGATCGCCGCTGCCGGCGCTCCGGCCCGAAATCACAAAGTCGGAGTCTCCCGCGCGGCTGCGCTGCAGCAGCTGGTGATCCTGAAGGCGAGCGAGCTCGATCATGAACTCTGGTTCGCGAGAGCGGCCGGCTCTTGCGGCCCAGGACCCTGCAGGTAGCCGAGCGACCGGGAGATTCGGGCGGCCGCCCGGAGCGTGGCGTCCCGCAGGCCGGGCAGCCGCTCATCGGTGATCTCACTGGTGTGCCCCGTGATACCCAGCGAGGCAATCGTCTGACCCGCGCTGTTGAGCACAGGGGCGGCGACGCACCGCACGCCCCGGGCGAACTCCTCGTCATCGATGGCATAGCCTTGGCTGCGCACCCTCATGAGCTCGAGGCGAAACTGCCCCTTGTCGACGATGGCTCTCGGGGTGTTGGCCTCCAGCACCGTGTTCTGCAGGAAGTCCTGGAGCCGTTCGTCGTCGAGGCTGGCGACCAGGACCTTTCCGCCGGCGCTCGTGTTCACGGCGAAGGGTGTCCGGGACGGCACCACCAGGGTCAAGGCTTCGCTGGTCCGGATCTGGTCCACGTACATGACCTGGTATTCGAAGAGCACGCCGAGCTGGACCGTCTGGCCGGTTTGGCGGGCCAGCTGGAACATGAAGGGATTGGCCACCTGGCTCAGGTTGGCGTCCTTGGAGATTCGGCTCCCGATCGAGACGATCTTGGCGCCCAGGATGTAGCGGCCCTGCCCGCCCTGATTCAAGACGTAGCCCTTGGCCTCGAGGGACTTGACGAGCCTGAACACGGACACCTTGGGCAGTGCGAGCGCCTCCGACAACTCCTTGATGCTGGTCGCGGCGTTCCTGGCGATCAGGTACTCGAGGATGTCTATCGCCCGTTCGACTGCGGGCACCGTGTTCTTCCGGGCAGCGGTGCTACTCATGCTCTTTCAGCCCTTTCTCAGAATCGCAAAGCAGCGCACCTTCCGACCGATTATAGCCATCCTTGGCAGCGGGGTCTACTGGCGGCGGCCTCGCCGGCGGCAATATTGTCAAATAGGGAATCACGAGTTTCCCATTTGGTACTCGCTGAACTGATACGCGACGGAGTGTGTACACACTATGCTTTCTATGCATACCTCGACCGATAAGAATCCCCAATGTGCATGAACATGCACAGAAAACTGTTGACAGGGATCCCGCTCTCCCGTACAATTCCTATATGAAATATCTTTTTTCATATAGGAAACCAAGTGGCATCGTGGACGATCGTCCAATTCCTGTCCTGCGATGACGGGTTGAGCGTGGTGAGACCGAGGGAGCGCTGATGGCGGCGGCCGATTCGATCCTCCGGATGTGGGGGGACGACCGCGGAGTGCGGAGCCGGTCTCACGAGGGGGCCATTCAGGGGTTCCGGTCCGCCGTCAGCAAGAAGCGGTAGCAGGGCTCGGCTCGTCGGGAGATCCCTGAGGGCCCGCCGCTGCACGACGAAGGGAGGCGAAGCGCAACCATGCAGAAGATCATCAACGACCCGAACGACGTCGTCGACGAGATGCTCCAGGGCTACCTCAAGGCCGTTCCGGATCTCGTGGCCCCGACCGCGAACCCCCGGGTGCTCAGGTACACGCAGGCCCCGGTGAGCAGCAAGGTGGGCATCGTCACCGGCGGGGGCTCGGGGCACAAGCCCGCGTTCATCGGGTACCTGGGGAGAAACATGGTCGACGCAGTGGCCGTCGGCGAGATCTTCACCTCCCCGCCGGCGCAGATGTTCTTCGACGCCTTCAAGGCTGCCGACGGCGGCAAAGGGGTGGCTTGCCTGTACGGCAACTACGCCGGAGACGTCATGAACGTGACCATGGCCGTCGAGCTGGCGGGCGAACAGGGCATCCCGGTCAAGACCGTGGTGGCCAACGACGACGTGCCTTCCGCCCCGAAGGAGCGCCGGCAGGAACGGCGCGGCGTGGCCGGGGAGATCCTGATGTGGAAGGTCGGGGGAGCCCGGGCGGCCATGGGCGGCAGCCTCGAGGAGGTGATCGCGGCGGCCCAGAAAGCCATCGACAACACCCGCAGCATGGGCGTGGGGCTTTCCCCTTGCATCATTCCGGCCGTGGGGCATCCCAACTTCCAGGTCGAGCCCGGCAGGATGGAGGTCGGGATCGGGCACCACGGCGAACCGGGAATCGAGGTCATGGGGCTGGAGAGCGCCGCCCGCATGGCCAGGCGCATGACCAACATCATCCTGCCGGACCTTCCCTTCGCCGCCGGCGACGAGGTGACCGTGCTGGTCTCCGGGCTCGGGTCCACGCCCCTGATGGAGCTGTACATCCTGTACAACGAGGTGGAAAAGATTCTCGCTTCCGAGGGCATCCGCATTCACGCCCCTTACGTGGGCAACTACTTCACCTCCCTCGAGATGGCCGGGGTGACCCTGACCCTGATGAAGCTCGACGAGGAGCTGAAGGCCTGCATGGATTTCGAGGCCGACAGCCTCGGCCTGCGGCAGTTCGGGAGGCGCTGATGGCCGCGGCGAGCTTCCCGGCGGACCGAGGTGCGCGGGTGGTGGAGGACCTGGTCCGCGCCATCCAGGAGAACCGGCAGGCCCTGAGCGACATCGACGGCGCCATCGGCGACGGGGACCACGGGGTGAACATGAGCAAGGGGTTCACCCGGGCCGGGGAGGAGCTGGCCGGGAGCCCCGGCGGGCTCAGCGACGCCCTCAAGACCGTGTCGAGCACCCTGATGAGCACGATCGGCGGGGCCATGGGCCCCCTCTACGGCATGCTCTTCCGGGGCCTGGCCAAAGGGTGCGACGGCCAGCCCGAGATCAACCGCGCCGTGTTTGGCCGGATGCTCGAGGAGGCCCTGGCCGCCGTGCGGAAGGTCAGCCAGGCCGCCGTCGGGGACAAGACCCTGATCGACGCCCTCGTGCCGGCGGTCGAGGCCTACCGCAGGGCCGCAGCGTCGGGGACGGGGTTCGCGCAGTCGCTGCAGGAGATGGCCCGGGCGGCCGAGGGCGGCCGGGACTCGACGAAAGACCTGGTGGCCAGGATCGGCCGGGCCAGCCGCCTGGGGGAGCGCTCCCGGGGCACCCTCGACCCCGGAGCCACCTCCTGCGCCCTGCTGCTCCGCACCATGGCCGACTCGATGGGGCGGCTCCTCGCGGAAGACCCTGCGGAGGGTGCCCCGGGGGGAGCGGCCGGGACATGAGCACGGCTCAGCGGATCCGAAGCGTGGCGATTGGGGGAGACCCCAACGCCCGGGAGCTCAAGGAGACGATCCGGCAGTATCTCGAGGCCCTCGGGTACGCGGTCAGGGACTTCGGCAGCGATGACCCGATCTACGCGAACGCGGCCATCAGCGTGGCCGAGGCGGTGGCCCGGGGGGATTGCGATACGGGCATCCTGCTCTGCGGGACGGGCACCGGGGTGAGCATCGCGGCCAACAAGGTGCCCGGAGCGTACGCGGCCCTAGTGTCGGACGCGTACTCCGCCGAGCGGGCGCGCAAGAGCAACAACGCCAACATCATGGCTCTGGGCGCGCAGGTCACGGGCCCCGAACTGGCCAAGGTTCTGGTCAAGATCTTTGTCGAAAGCGAATACGAGCCCGGGGGTCGATCGGAGCCCAAGGTGCGGCGCATCGTGGACTATGCCCGGGAGCACGAGAAAGGACGCAACGCATGAGAAAACCGAGGGTCGGGGTGCTGGGCTTTTCCGACGGCGAGCCGGAGGTCCACGAACAGCTCAAGGGTTTCGTGCAGGAGCAGCTGGACGCCATCGTAGCGGCGCTCGAGAGCAGCGGCCAGGTCGAGGTGATCAAGGCAGAGCGCCTGGTCAACTCGGTCAAGCTGGCCAAGGAGGAGTCGCTCAAGATGGTGGCCCGGGATGTGGACGGGACCATCTTTTCCTACGGGGTCTTCGCCTTTCCGAACTTCTCGGCCATCGCGGCTCAGAACGGCAAGGGGCCTTTCCTGCTGGCAGCCAACCTCAACCCGGACTGGCCGGGCATGGTGGCCATGCTGGCCGCCGGGGGCGCGCTGCATCACCTGGGTATCGACCACTTCCGGGTCACCGGAGACGTGGCCGAGCCGGAGGTGCTGAACAGGTACCTGAGCTTCGCCCGCTGCGCCCGGGTGGCCAGCGGCCTGAACGGCCAGAAGTACGGCCTGATCGGCGGGCGCAGTCTGGGGATGTACAGCGCCACGGTGAGCATGCAGCAGTGGCAGGAGCAGTTCGGCGTGGACATCGAGCACGTGGACCAGTCCGAGATCCTGCGCCTGGCCACCGAGGTGCCCGAGGCCCAGGTCGAGAAGGCGTTCAAGTGGCTGTCCGAGAACGTGGGGCAGATCAAGTACGACGGCAATCGCCTGACCCCGGAGAAGCTCAAGGAGCAGATCCGGCACACCGAGGCGACCAAGCGCCTGATCCGGGAGAAAGGCTTCGACTTCATTGGGGTCAAGTGCCACTACGAGA
This sequence comes from Spirochaetales bacterium, assembly GCA_016930895.1. The sequence continues at coordinate 8,811 of JAFGFV010000141.1, forward strand.
TGAGCCGCCACTACTGCACTCAGTGCCTGGGCCAGGCCTTCATCAACGACCCCTACGACTGGGATGGCCCCAAGGAGCCGGTGGTCTTCTCGTGCGAGGCCGACTCCGACGGTGCCCTGACCATGCAGATCCTCAAGCTCCTGACCGGCGACCCGGTGATCTTCATGGACGTGCGCCACTGGGACGCGGAAGCCGGCGTCATGGTCTTCTGCAACTGCGGCTCCGAGTCCACGTGGTACGCCGCCCGCTCGCAGGATCCCAAGGAGAACCTCAAAGGGGTGACCCTCTACCCCTGCCTGGAGATCTACGCAGGAGGCGGGGCGCACGTCAACCTCATGACCGCCCCGGGTCAGGCGACGATCGCCCGGCTGAACCGGAGCCTGGACCGGTACCGGATGGACATCATCCTGGCGGAATTCGTGTCCCTGCCGCGGGAGAAGATGGCGGAAACCACCGAGGAGTGGCCCCACGTGTTCGCCAAGCTGCCCTTCGATCACCAGATCTTCCTGCAGGACTTCGACGCCAACCACTGCCACGCGGTTTACGGGGATCACGTGGAGGAGCTGAAGATGATCTGCTCGATGCTCGGGATCGAGGCGAACCTGCTCGGCTGAAGCCGATGCTGCGGTGTAGAGACCGGGGGTTCCCCGACGAGAATCAAGTTCCAAGGAGGTGCTTCATGAGAAGCAAGGTTGTCCTGATGCTGCTGGCGCTGGTGCTGGCGGCAGGAATGGTGTGGGCCGGCGGGCAGAAGGAGGCGGCCCCGGGACCCGCTCCCGCAGAGGAGAAGGCGCCTGCGGCCAAGCCCATCAAGATCACCTGGTCGTCCATCGCCCAGCCGGAGGCCCCGCACTCCCTGGCCATGAAGAAGTTCAAGTTCGAGGTGGAGCGAGCCTCCGAGGGGCGCATCACCGTCGAGCTGTACTTCGCCGGGCAGATCTTCACCCAGGAGCAGGAGCTGGCCGCGGCCCGGGAGGGGTCCCTGGCCATCGCCTACTACGCCCCCAACTGGATCGCCGAGTTCGTGCCGTACATGTCCATGTTCGGGGCCGCCTACACCTTCCGAAGCTACGACCACATGCGGGCGGTGTACGACGGACCGATCGGGCAGAAGCTCTTCGAGGACACGGTCAAGGCGGTAGGCGTCAGGCCGCTCGCGGCCTTCTACCTGGGGACCCGGGAGCTCAACGTGGTCCAGAAGGTCGGAGAGGTGCGCAGTCCCCAGGACATGAAAGGCGTCAAGCTGCGGGTTCCCTCCAGCCCCTCCTGGATCGCCCTGGGCAAGGCCCTGGGCGCGAACCCGACGCCGATGAGCTACGGCGAGGTCTACATGGGCCTCAAGACCGGGGCCATCGAGGGTCAGGACAATCCCATTTTCGCGGTGTGGGACAACAAGTGGTATGAAGTGACCAAGTACATCACCCTAACTGACCACGTGGTGGACACCGTGTGGCCGAGCATCAACGAGAAGCTCTGGCAGTCCTTGAGCGGTGAGGACCGCAAGATCATCACGGACGCCATGAGGATCGCCCTGGAGTGGAACGACCAGGAGGTCAGGAAGCGGGAGGCGGACTTCCGCGCCAAGCTCGAAGGGGTCGGCATCGTCTTCGTGGACGACCCGGACAAGGATGCCTTCCAGGCCTATGCCAGGAACTCCTACCAGACCGAGAGCAAGGAGATCTCCAAGAGCTGGGACTGGGATCTGTACGAAGAGATCCAGTCGTACGCCCGCTAGTCTCGAATCCGATCGGCAGGAGCACCGCCGTGCCCGCACGGCGGTGCTCCGTGCGCGAGGAGCACAGGACCCCGCGAAATGAATGACCGAAAGACCATCCTGAGGATCGGTTCCTTCATCCTGGACCTCACCGAGATCTGGATCCCCACCCTGGCCTTCGCCGCCCTGTTCGTAGTATTCATGGTGCAGGTGGTGGCGCGCTACTTCTTCGTGCCCCTGATCTGGCCCCTGGAGTTCAGTCTGATGATGTACATCTGGACCATTCTCCTGGGCTCCTGCTTCGCCCTGCGGGATGACTCCCACGTGAGCTTCTCCCTGGTGTACGACCGGGTGACGCCGAAAGGGCAGCGGATCATGCGGGTCGCCGGAAACCTGCTGGTCGTGATCGCCTTCTGCATCGCCCTGTATCCTTCCGGGAAGTTCGTGGACTTCATGGGCTTCAAGAAGTCCGACGCCCTGCGCATCCCGATGAACTTCGCCTTTTCGCCGTTCATGGTGTTCCTGCTGCTGGTGATCGGACGGCTGGGACGGCAGGTGGCGCTTGACGTGCGCGACATCGTGCGCGGACGGGAGGCCAAATGAACTGGCCCCTGATCGTGTTCCTGATGTGCTTTCTGGCCACCTTCATTCTCCGCATCCCCCTGGGGTTGGGGATGATGATGTCGGCTGTGTTCTACTTCCTGTTGGCTCCGGGGCCCGGGGCCGGAATGGGCATGATGGCCAACCAGTTCCTGGGACAGATGAACACGGCCTTCATCCTGATCGCCGTGCCGCTGTTCATCTTCGCCGCCAAGGTGATGAACACCGGAGAGATCACGGAGATGATCTTCCGTTTCGCGAATACCTTGGTCGGCCGCTGGAAGGGAGGCATGGGTCACGTCAACGTGGTGGCCTCTCTGATCTTCTCCGGCATGACCGGCTCGGCTCTGGCCGATGCTTCCGGCCTCGGGCTGATGGAGATCGAGTCCATGCGCAAGCACGGCTACGACGACGGCTTCTCCTGCGCCATCACGGCCTCCTCCGCCACCATCGGCCCGGTGTTTCCGCCCTCGATCCCCATGGTCTTCTACTCCCTGCTCTCCGGCGCCTCGATCGGGGCCCTGTTCATGGGGGGGATGGTGCCCGGGGTGCTCCTGGCCGTCGCCCTGATGGCCTACATCGTGGTCATCGCCGGCAGGCGCAACTACCCCAAGGGGGAGATCTTCCCCTTCAAGGTCTTCGTCATCCAGACTCTGAAGTCTCTGCCGGCTCTGTTCACGCCGGTGATCCTGCTGGCCGGGATCTACACCGGCGTCGTGACGCCCACCGAGGCAGGGGCCCTGGCGGGCTTCTGGGCCCTCCTGATCGCCTTCTTCGTGTACCGCGTCATGGGCTTCCGCAAGCTGGTGGATGTTCTGGTGGATACCGCGAAGTCCACGGGAGTGGTGGCCATCATCGTGGGTGCCGCCTTCAGCTTCTCGTACATCGTCTCCATCGAGCAGATTCCCCAGCTGTTCTCGGGGTTCCTCCTTGGCCTCACGGAGAACAAGTACGTGCTCCTGCTGGTGGTCAACGTGCTGTTTCTGCTGCTCGGCATGCTCATCGACACCATGACCATCACCCTGGTGTTCATCCCCATGGTCCTGCCCCTGATCAACCAGCTCGGCATAGACCTGGTGCACTTCGGCGTCGTGGTGGTGCTCAACATGATGATCGGGCTGTCGACGCCGCCGTTCGGGGCACTGCTGTTCGTGGTTTCCGGCGTCTCCCGGACCCCGCTGCACAAGATCATCAAGGAGAGCCTGCCCATGACCGCCGTGATGATCGGGGTGTTGTTCCTGATCACCTATGTGCCGGACCTGGTGCTGTTCGTGCCCCGGCTGTTAGGACAGTGAGGCGGGGAGAGAGACGCCTCCGCGTCCCGAATCGAAAGGAGGGCGCTGTTGAGCGTCCTGCAGCTGCGCAACCACATCCCCGTCGGCGGGCCCTCGACCCGGGAGCCCGCCGACGGGACCGAGAGCCCCCTCAGGGTTTCCCTGGGCTTCGAGCCCGCCTGGTACCACCGGCGCTGCGGAGTCAGCTTCACCGAGGAGTGGTACCGGGACCCCTTCGTGCGCTTCCGGGGCCTGGAGCGCATGATCGCCGAGCTCAAGCGCGCCTTCCCGTCGGTTCCGTACTGGGAAGCGAGCAACCGGGCGGCCACCATCTCCGGCATCTACGGAATCGGGCTGGTGCCCGGGGCCTTCGGCATGCCGATCCTCTACGCCCCCGACCGCTGGCCCACCCTGGACGGCAGACGGCACCTGGGCGTCGAGCAGATGGAGCGGCTGACTCCGGAGGGACCTCTGCACAGCCCCCTTGTGGAGGACCTGTTCCGCCAGATGGAGCTGATCGAGCGCGAGTGGGGCCTGGTCTGGGGCTACCCGAACTGGCAGGGGGTGCTCAACACCGCCTTCAACCTCCGGGGCGCAGAGCTGTTCACGGACATGTACGACCGCCCCGGGCTGGTCCACCACTTCCTCGGGGTGATCGCGGAGGTAATGATCCGGCTGGCCCGGATGGTGGAGGAGCGCCAGCGGCAAAGCGGCTTCGACATCGACCTGCTTTCGGTCTCCAACTGCGTCATGAACATGATCAGCCCGGAGCAGTACCGGGCGTTCGTGCAGCCTCAGGACCGCCGCATCGCCGAGAGCTTCGCCCGCTTCGGGGTCCACACGTGCGAGTGGGACGTGACCCCCTACATCGAAGTCCTCTCGGAGCTGCCGAAGCTGGGCTACCTGGACATGGGCATCATGAGCGATCTGCCCCGGGTGCGGCGGGCCTTCCCGGAGACCCGCCGGGCGCTGCTGTACTCCGCCGCCCGGCTCAACGAGGCCGGTCTCGAAGAGATCCGCCGGGACATGGAGAAGATCGCCCGGGAGCTGGCCCCCTGCGACGTGATCGTGGCGGACATCCTGGCTGACACGCCGGACGGCCGGGTGCGGGAGCTGCTGGCGGTTTGCCGGCAGCTCGAGGGAAAGGCCCCCGAGCTGCCGGCCACCTGAGGGATTTCCACCTCGGGGCCCACCGGGGGGGCGGCCGGTCTGGGCCGGCGCAGCCTTCCGCTCGGCCGCCCGGGATGGTATGATCACGGGGTGAGCGCTTACTACACCGAGAGCGAGGCACGGACGATCCGCGGCTTCGTTCGCGAGCGCAGGCGCCGCAGGCGGGCCGAGCTGGCGCTGCGGCTCGAGGCGGCGCGGCGGGATTTCGACGCGGTTGCGGCGATGGTCGTAAGGACCTACAAGCCGCGGCGTGTGTACCAGTGGGGCTCTCTGCTGGAGGAAAGCCATTTCTCCGAGATGTCCGACATCGATCTGGCAGTCGAGGGGATCGACGATCCGGCTACGCTCTCGAAGTTGCGCGTCGATTCCGAAGGCCTGACCGACTTTCCTCTGGATATCGTGGCCATGGAGCACATCCATCCCGCCTACGCCGAATACATCCGCCGCCACGGAAGAGTCGTGTATGAACGTTAGTCGTCCGGATCCCGAGCTGGTGGTCGAGAAGATCGATCTGTCGTTCCGTGTCCTGGACGACATGGACCGCTTCCTGGACGAGCGGACCCGGGCGTTCTCGTCGAGTTCGAGCCCGGATCGGGCCGAGCGGATCGTGATTGCCCAGATTCTCGAGAACGCCTACACCGCCATCGAGACCGCTCTCTTGCGCATAGCCCAGGGATTCGACAACAACCTCAGCCCGGACAGATGGCACACCGACCTGCTGGACAAGATGCTCCTCGAAAAAGCCGGGGTGCGTCCCCGGGTGCTGTCCGAGGAGTCCCACCGCCTGTTGACCGAGCTGATGCGCTTCCGGCACTTCAAACGATACTACCTCGAGCTGGACTACGATTGGGAGAAGCTGCGGTATCTTCTGTCCGTCTACCACCGCTGCCGGCCGCTGGTGCGCTCGGAGCTGACCGCATTCCGGGACGAGATCGCACGGGCCCTGGCGGAGGAGTGAGTCAGCGGCAGCGTCTGCAAGCGGGCGTCCCGCCCCCTCCTGCGAAGGCGGGCAAGAACACGCGGCCAGGTTCGACATCACGAAAGTGCCTGCAGCCGCCGCGGGCGCCGCCATGGCGGTGCGAAACCACCCGTGCCGCTCCATCGCGAAAGACTCGGTTACGTTCTCGTCGGGTGTTCGGGGCGTCTCTGCGCCGAAGCCGTCCCGGTCAACAGCTCCGCCTCGGTTACCGTCACGTGCCGGATCGCTTCCCGATTGTAGGTGTACACCACATGAATCCTTCCGTCGGAGGCCTGAATCACCGCCGGGTAGCAGAACACCCCTGGTCCGTCCTCCAGGACCAGGCGGCGCGACCAGCTCTGCCCCTCGTCCGTGGACAGGGCCAGCTCGAGGGGTGTCCGGGGCCCCCACGTGTCGAACCCGGCCATGGAACCGAAGGGCAGCCCGGGATCGCGTTGATCCTCGGAGTTGCTCAGGGTGGTGGGGTTGTAGGCCAGCACCAGGTTCCCCGACTCGAGGCGCGCCAGGTCGATGCCGCTGTTGTTGTTCGGGAGAGGGGTCGGCTCGGGCCGGGTCCACCTCCTGCCGTCGTCCGCGGAGTAGCTGACGAAGATGTGGTTCTCCTGGCTGCGCATGTAGGCCATCAGCCTTCCATCGCGCAGGCGTACGACGGCAGGCTGGATCAGCCGCGCCCCGGCGTCGCGGCCCAGGTTGCCCACCAGCTCCCAGGTGGCGCCGGCGTCCTCCGAGCGGAGGAACTTGGGGTTCCACAGGTGCTCCTCTTCCACCGGGATGAGGCAAAACGGGCCTTCGATGAGGGGCTTGTTCTTGCCGAGAATGCCCTTTTCCTCGATCAGCAGCTCGAGGTCCTTCCAGGTGCGCCCCCCGTCGTAAGAGCGCTTCATGAACAGGCGCGTGCCGCCGCTGCACCACTGGCCGTAGGTGATGGGCGCGAGCAGCCAGATCTCCCCGTCCCCGGGAGCGCGGAACACCCGGGGATTTCCGGCCGCACGGTTGGGCACATCGACCCACACACGGCTTCTGGACCACCGCCCGGAGGCGCTGTCGAAGCGGGACCCCAGGATGATCTGGTCCGGGGAACCCTCCAGGCTCTGGCCGGCAAAGCAGCAGGCCAGGAGGTCCCCGCCCGGAAGCTCACAGATGCTTGGAGCGTGGCAGCTGGGATGCCTGCTGCTCCCACGGATGCAACACCGAGCCTTCATCGGCAGCTCCCGTTCCTTCTATCCCTTGATCCCGGAGCCGGCGAGGGTGAAGCCCCGCACGATCTGGCGCCGGAGGAACAGAAAGATCAAGAATGACGGCACCGCGGCCATGAACGAGGCGGCCATGTACAGCCCGTAGTCGATGTCGAAGGCCCCCTGCAGGAGACGCAGGCCGACCGGCAAGGTCCGCATGGTCGGTTTCTGCAGGGCTACGGAGGACCAGAAGAACTCCGTCCAGGCCCAGGTGAACATGAACACCCCGTAGGCTCCGAATGCGGGCCGGGAGATCGGCACGATCACCCGCAGCAGGACCCCGAGACTCGAGCAGCCGTCGATACGTGCTGCGTCTTCCAGGTCCTTCGGGATGTTGATGAAGAATTGCCGCAGGAGGAACACCCCGATGGGCATGGCGATGATGGGGAGGGCGACTCCCTGGACCGTGTTGAGAAACCCGAAGGCCTTCATGGTGAAGAACAGGGGGATCATGTTGACCTGCCAGGGCAGCAGCATGAACACCAGGAGCACGAGGAACATCGTGTCGCGCCCCTTCCAGCGCAGACGGGAGAACGAGAAGGCCGCCAGGGTCGACACCAGGAGCGACCCTCCCACGGCCATGAGAGCCACGGCCAGGCTCCGCAGCAGCCAGTGGAAGTAGGGCCACTCCCGGAACAGCTCCGCGAGGTGATCGAGAGTGAAGTGGGAGGGGATCCAGCGCGGAGGGTTGGCGAATATCTCGCTGTCGGGCTTGAAGGCCGTGTCGATCATCCAGAGGAACGGCATGATCCACAGGGCGGCCACGGCAGCCATGATCGCGTAGGTCAGCACCCGCTTGGCCTTCATCAGTCGAGCTCCGACTTCAAACCGATCAGCCGCACCCCGAGGAGGGTCATGCCCAGGATGATCAGCAGGAGCAGCACCCCGGCGGCCGCCGCTTTGCCCGGCACGAAGTAGTCGAAGCCCGTCCAGTAGATGTAGAGGGCCAGGACCTCCGAGGCCCGTCCAGGGCCTCCCTCGGTCATGACCAGCACCTGCCCGAAGGTCCGGAAGCCCGCGATGATGGTCAGCACGAGGGAGAACAGCAGCGAGGGTTTGAGGAGCGGCAGGATGATGTGGACGAAGTTGTGCCGCGGCCGGGCCCCATCAATCCTGGCCACCTCGAACAGCTCCTTGGGGATGTCCTCCAGGCCGGCCTGGAAGACGAGCATCCGGTATCCGGCCAGCCACCAGGTGGTGACGAAAGCGATGGACGGCAAGACCCACTGGGGGCTCCTCAGGAATCTCGGCGCCCGGATGCCGAAGGCCTCGACGGCGTTCTTGACCAACCCGTAGTCCACATCCAGGAGCCACAGCCACGTCAGGGAGACGATGGAGATGGTCAGCAGGTAGGGAAAGAAGAGCACCGACTGGACGAAGACCGACCCCTTGCCCCCCTGTCCCCAGGACCAGAGCATCAGGGCGAACACCAGCCCCAGTCCGACGATCATCGGGATCGCCATGCCGGCGAACTTCAGGGTGTTGCCGAGGGCGTTCCAGAATCGCGGCTCGCGAAACAGATCGGCGTAGTTGCGAAAGCCGATGAACTCCATGCCGCTCAGGCCCTTCCACTCGAAGAGGCTGATGAAGATGCCGTAGAACACCGGCCAGGCCAGGAAGATCCCCCAAACCACGGCGAAGGGCAGGACGAACAGCAACCCTTCGACCGCGGGGTGAGATTTTGCGAACTGTCGCAGCGTCTGCCGGGACACGCTACCCTCCCTGTTCACATATATGAATAGAATCCATATTTAGATACTAAATACCACGAACGAGCCGGGTTTGTCAAACCCTTTTTCAGCGCGGAGGGGTCGAGGGAGTCAGGCCCGAATCTGGCTGTGCTTCCGACGGGGGTTGTAGCCGAGCTGAGTCGAAATCTCGGTGGCGGCGCGTACGACGAGTGGAGCGAGGGAGGGCACGCGCTCGAGGGTCACGCGGGAAGGGATTCCCAGGACGCTGAGCGCCGCGATCACGCGGCCCTCCTGGTCGAAGATCGGCGCCCCGATCGTGCGGATCTGCTCGTCGTGCTCGGTATTGCCTACGGCGAACCCCTGGGCGCGGACCTTCTGCAGCTCTTCGAGCAGCACTCCCCGCTCGGTGATGGTCTGGGCCGTGAAGCGCTCGAGCCCTTGGGCGATGATGTGCTCCACCTGTTCGGGCTCCAGGTAGGCCAGGATGGCTTTTCCGGCCCCCGTGCAGTGCAGGGGAGCCCGGATTCCGATGGAGGCGGGATAGCTGAAGTTGTAGCGATACCAATTCTCGGATTCGAAGCACTCAATGACGATGATCTCGTCGGCGATCCGCACGACGAGGTTGATCGTCAAGTAGTCGAGCTCCCGGTGGAGCGCCTTCATGACGGGCTGGGCGACCTCCCGGATCTCCAGCTGCATCTTGGCGCTCGTTCCCAGCTCGATCAGCTTGACCCCGAGGACGTACCGTCCGCTGATCCGTTCCTTCCGCACCAGGCCGGCGCGCTCCAGGGTCGTCAGTATCTTGTAGAGGGTGCTCTTGGGAAGATCCATCCGCCTCAAGATTTCCGTGAAGCTGAGCCTTCCCTCCCTCTCGAGGGTATCCAGGATGGCAACCGCTCGAACGATGGAATTGACTGCGTCCATGGCCATATGTACACAAATATAAACCATAGCGTCGAAATGTGGAAGAGTGGGTTGCGCCCATGCAGGCTGGCCACCGATTTCGCCCTTTTTTTTGCCTTGACAGAGCGTGGGGATCATGCTATGGTTTACATATAAATAACGAGTTCATAGTTATGAACAAGGAGGGTTCAACAGTGCGCGGAAGAGTGACTGCAGTGTTGGTCGCCGTCCTTCTGCTGGTGGCGTCGTGGGCGTTCACGGGTGGGGCGCAGGAAAAGGCGGGTGGCCCGTCGGGGCCGATCCTGCTCAAGGTCCGCACCATGACCCACGGTGACGAGACCAAGGTCGAGACGGCCCTGGTCGAGCAGTTTGTCGCTGAGCACCCGAACATCCGGGTCGAGCTCAACCAGGGGCAGTGGACCGAGGCGTACGCCCAGATCCGCCTGGGGGTCATGTCCGGCGATCCGCCGCACGTGTTCCTCAGCCACATTCTCAAGGTCGTGGAGATGAACGAGTACTACACGCCCCTGAACGCCTCGCCGGTCGGGAACCTGCTGCAAATGAGCGGCATCGAGGTCTCCAACTTCCACGAGGGGGCCTACAAGATGGGGGGCTATCAGGGCAACCAGTACATCCTGCCCCTGGACAACCACGGGATCATGATCTGGTACAACAAGGACATCTTCCAGGAGGTGGGCCTCGACCCGGCGCCCGAGAAGTTCCCGGACAGCATGAGCGCCTTCACCGATGCGGCCAACAAGATCAAACAGGCGGGCTACTACGCCTTCCACCAGGCCGCGGACGGACCGCCTCGTTACCTCCGGCGTTCCTTCTTCGTCTGGCTGTGGCAGCAGGGCGGAGAGATCTTCGATGCGAACTACACCCGGGCGACCTTCAACAACGAGAAAGGCCTCAAGGCCCTGCAGTTCGTGGTGGACAACGTCCACAAGCACGGGTGGAACGTGGTCGGCGGCGACGGCTACAAGCAGTTCTCCGCCGGGGAGCTGGGCATCCTCCACGCCGGCAACTGGTTCTACCCCAACGCGGTGAACAGCGGCGTGAACTTCGCCACCTGGAAGGTCCCGAATCTCTTCGGCAAGCGCCAGGCCTGGGGCAACTCCGAGGGGTTCACCATCCTGAAGCAGCCCGAGGGCACGCCCAAAGAGGTGTACCTGGCTGCCATGACCTTCATCGCGTGGTACCTCGACCACTCCTACGACTGGACCATCGGCTCCGGCATGATCACGGCTTGGGCCCCGGCGGCTCAGAACCCGGAGCTGAAGAGCTCGGAGTACTGGCAGCGGGTCGGACAGCACCTCGCCGCCATGATGGATGAGGGGGCCCTGCACTTCCCGATCATGCACGCCAAGGGCGCTGAGCTGGAGAACGCGATCACGGTCAACGTCGAGCTGGCCTTCAACGGCGAGATCACCCCCCAGGAGGCCCTGAACCGCGCCGAGGCGGAGTGCAACAAGATCCTGAAGTAGGAGCGTGCGCCTCGAAGCGCCTGACTGCTGACCGCAGGCCGAGGAGCGCCCGGCCGATCACGCCGCCGCGTTCCAGCCGCCATGCAAAGAGTGGGCGGGGTCGCCGCCGAGAAGCGGCAATCCCGCCCTCTTGCTTGCAGAAGCGCCCAGCGTTCGTATAATAGCCGGCGGGTGCGTTGAGGGCGTTCATGAGCGAAAGGGCGAGAAGCGTCGCGGTGCTGGCACCGCTCGGGGTTGCCTGTCACGTCGTGGTGGTCCTGCAGTTCAGGGCTGCGGGCTCTTCCCTGGCGGTTCCGGACAGTTTTCCACTCCAGTTCTACATCCTCGTCGGGCTGTCGGCGGTCTTCTCGGGGGGACTGCTCCTCGCGCGCCTGTGGTCAACGCCCAGGGCGGCAACCGTGGGGCTGTACCTCGCCCATGTCCTCTGCTTCGTGTTGCTCGGCTTCCCCCTGGGCGGCTACCTGGGGATCGAGTTCTCCCTGGTGACCCTGCTGCTCTGGGAGGGAGCGCTGCTGTTCGAGTATCCCCGGAGCATAGCCGCCACCGCGGCGGTGTGCCTGGTCGGGCTCCTGGCGCAGCGCCCGGTGAACGCCTGGGGCACCGACCTTCCCGGCGCTTCGTCCTACGACGTTCTGGCCCTGGCCCTCTACTCCGCGGCGCTGGCGCTGGCGCTGAACATCCTGCGCGCCTCCTGGAAGAGCCGGGACGAGAAGAGCCGCCTGGCCGAGCAGCTGGACGCCGCCATCGCCCAGCTGACCAGCGCCAACATCGGCTTCCAGCAGTACGCCACGAACGCGGAAGAACGGTCCGTGCGCAGCGAGCGCAACCGGATCACCCGGGAGATCCACGACACCACGGGGTACGCCCTCACCAATCTGATGATGATGATGGAAGCCGCGAGCGATCTGGTGGGAAAGGAACCCGACCGCCTGCGCGAGCTTCTGGGCTCGGCGCGGGAGCAGGCACAGGCTGCCCTCAGCGACAGCCGCAGGGCCCTGCGGGCCCTCCGGGCGGTCGAAGCCCGGGGCCAGCGCGGCCTGGCGGCGATCCACAAGCTGGTCAAGGCCTTCGAGGCGGCCACGGGCGTCCAGGTGCGGGTCGAGTACGCCGACGCACCCTCGAGCCTGGGGGAGGAGGCGGACCTGGCCGTCTACCGGATGGTCCAGGAGGGTCTGACGAATGCCTTCAAGCACGGCAAGGCCACCCGGATCCGCCTCCTGTTCTGGCGCGACGTGGCCGGGATCGGCGTCAGCCTGCACGACAATGGCTTCGGCTGCCCCGTGGTCCAAGAGGGAATCGGCTTTGCCGGCATGCGGGAGCGGATCGAACACCTGGGGGGATTCCTGAAGGCGGAAGGGCGGCAGGACGGCTTCGAGCTGTCGGCCTGGCTGCCCTGGAGCGAGGAGATGCCCAGTGGATAGGATCCGGGTCCTCCTGGTTGACGACCAGGTGCTGTTCGCGGAGAGCCTGAAGACGGTCCTCGAGACCCGGGCCCGGGACATGGAGGTCGTCGGGGTTGCCTACGACGGCCGCCAGGCCCTGGAGCTGGTCGAGGAGCGGCGGCCGCAGGTCGTGCTCATGGACGTGCGGATGCCCGGCATGGACGGCGTGGAGGCCGCCCGCCTGGTGCACCAGCGTCACCCCGAGATCAGCGTGCTGATGCTGACGACCTTCGACGACGACGAGTACGTGCGGGACGCGCTGCGCCACGGGGCCGTCGGCTACCTGCTCAAGGACATCGGGCCCAGGGAGCTGATGGCCGCGATCCGGGCCACCCGGGATGGGGCGGCTTTGGTCTCCCCTGCGGTGATCCAGAAGCTCTTGAGCCGGGGTGAGCGTCCCGGCGAGGCGGGGCCCGACGCCGGGCCCCGCGCGCTGCAGCCTCCCTGGGTCGGGAGCTTGAGCCGCCGCGAGCGTGAGATTCTGCGGCTCCTAACGCGAGGGCTGGACAACCGTGCAATCGCCGATGGCCTGTTCATCGCGGAGCAGACCGTCAAGAATCACGTCAGCACCATTTACGCCAAGATGGGGGCGCACAATCGAGTGCAGGCCGTCAAGCTCGCCCAGGCGGCCGGACTCGAGTAGGCAGGGCCTACGGTTGTTGTGACGAAGGCCAATCGGGGTGGTACCCCGGTACGGGGCCAAAATGGTACCGAAAACGGTACCGGGGTAACTTCTGCATCCGGCCCCTGCGAGGATAGAATCCCCGCGCAGTGTGTGCAACGTCTCGAAACCAAGGAGGAAGACGATGAAAGCAAGAGCGCTGGCAGCGGCGGTTTGCCTCGCAGTCCTCGGCACGTTCGCGTTCGCCGGCGGTGCTCAGGAGCCTGCCGGGGGAGGAACCCCTGCCGAAAAGGTGACGATCACGTTCTCCACCTGGGAGCAGGAGATCCACGTCAAGATGTGGGAGAAGGCGATCAACGAGATCCTGGCCCGCGAGCACCCCCGCATCTCCATGAAGCCGATGATCATCCCGTGGGCTGAGTACAACATCAAGGTGCCGGCCATGATCGCGGCCGGGACCCCGCCGGACGTAATGCTGATGTTGTACCCCTTCGCCAAACAGTACGCGGACATCGACGCGGTCGCGCCCCTCGACCCCTTTCTGGCCAAGGACGAGACCCTCAAGCTGAGCGACTTCACGGAGACCTCTGTGCAGGGGTACAGCATCGACGGCGAGCAGATCGCGCTGCCGGTCATCAACACGGCCTGGCTGCTGTACTATAACCAGGACCTCTTCGACAAGGCGGGGCTTAGCTATCCGGACGAGAGCTGGAGCTGGGAGGGCAAGTTCCTGGACGCGGCCAAGAAGCTGAACCAGGACGTAAACGGCGACGGCAAGACCGACATCTTCGGCTACACCCAGAACCTGTGGTTCAACCGCTGCCACAACATCATCCTGGAGTACGGCGGCAACTACTTCTCCGACGACGGCACCAAGTGCATCATGGATCAGCCCGAATCGGTGACGGCGCTGAGCTTCCTGTACGACCTGCTGCACAAGCACAAGGTCATGCCCACCCCGGACCAGCTGATGGGCCAGAGCTTCCAGGCCTTCTTCTCCGCCGAGCGGGCCGCCACCTTCATGTCCGGCTTCTTCTACTTCCGGGCCGTCATGGACAACACCAAGGCCCGCTGGGCAGTGGCGCCGATCCCCCAGGGCCCGAAAGGGCGCTTTCAGATCGAGGCCAGCAACGGGATATCCGTGGTCAGGTCGAGCCAACACCAAGCCGAAGCATGGGAGGTGCTCAAGGCCTTCTTCCACGAGGACGCCGTGAAGGCGGCCATGGACTTCCAATACCATACAAGCTACTTCAAATCCGTGCTCCAGCCGGGCAGCGAGCTCAACCGGTACTTCTTCGAGGTGACGGAGCTCGATCCCAAGGGCGCGCAGTTCCTCCTGGACACCCTGAAGTACAGCGTCGCCCTTCCGCCGATCGCCAACGGCGGGGAGGTCATGCGCGTGCAGGCAGAGAAGCTCTGGCAGCCCATGTGGCAGCCGGGCCAGAACGTCCCGGAGCTGGCGCGCAACACGACGATCGCCCTGGACAAGGTGCTGTCAGGGCAGTAGGGCCGGCAGCAGCTGCGCGCTGTCAGAGAAACCGGGACCGTGAGGCAGGCGCCGGGCGGGCGCCTGCCTTATTCGCCCCCGGGGTTATCCTGGACGCCGGGGGCCGTCCGCCGGCGCAGGAGGTTCAGCAGTGAGAAGCCGACGAAGGGTTCGAGAAGCCCTGGCGGGATTCCTGTTCATCTCCCCCTGGCTCCTGGGGTTCCTGCTGTACAACGGGGGCAGCATCGGCGCGTCCCTGGCGATCAGCTTCACCAGGTGGAACATCGTCCAGAAGCCGACCTTCGTCGGCCTGGACAACTACATCGAACTCTTCGCCCAGGATCCCTTGTTTTGGCACTCCCTGAAAATCACTTCGATCTACTCGGCGGTGGTCGTCCCCCTGGGCATGGCGGTCGCGTTCCTGCTGGCCCTGGTGCTCAACGAGCGGCTGAAGGGCCTGGTCATCTGGCGGACGCTATACTACCTCCCGTCGCTGATCACGGGGGTGGCCATGGCCCTGGTGTGGTCGATCATCCTGAACCCGGACATGGGGCTCGTGAACCAGGTCCTGGCCCTGTTCGGGATTCCCGGGCCCCGGTGGCTCTGGGATTCCGGCTGGGCGCTGCCGGGGTTGATCCTGATGGCCCTCTGGCAGACCGGCGGGAACATCATCATCTACCTGGCCGGGCTGCAGGGGATCCCCTCCGAGCTGTACGAGTCGGTCGAGATCGACGGGGGAGGAATGTGGACCAAGTTCCGGGCGATCACGGTGCCGATGATGACGCCGATCCTGTTCTTCCAGCTGATCATGGGGATCGTGCACTCCCTGCAGGTGTTCGAGATCGCCTTCGTCATGACCCGGGGAGGCCCCATGAACTCCACCCTCTTTTTCAACCTGCTGCTGTACTTCAAGGCCTTCGAGGACTTCAAGATGGGGGCGGCGTGCTCCATGGCCTGGATCCTGTTCGTGATCATCGCCTCCCTGACGATCCTGATCTTCCGCTCCTCGGCCCGCTGGGTGTACTACGCGGGAGAGAGGAGCTGAGAGGATGAGCACCCGTGCCGCAGGGCTGCGCGCGGACCGTGTTGCGCGCCAGAGCGGGGGCCTCAGCCTCTGGCAGAGAAAGAGCGTGCGGGCCGCCGCGGGCACCGCTGCAGCCTACCTGGTGGCCGTCGTGGGCGCCGTGGCCCTGTTCCTCCCGATCCTGTGGGCGCTCCTCACGGGGCTCAAGGAGATGTCGGACGTCCTGGCCTTTCCGCCCCGCTTCTTTCCCCGGCGGATCGTGTGGAGCAACTTCGTCGACGCCATCGTCCAGACCCGCCTCGCCGTGCCGCTCCTGAACTCCCTCGTGATCTGCGCGGTCTGCGCGGTCGGCCAGGTGCTCTCGGGCTCCCTCACCGCCTACGGCTTCGCCCGGCTGCGCTTCCCCGGAAGGGACGCCATCTTCATCTGCGTGCTGGCGACCATGATGGTGCCCTTCTCAGTAATCATGATCCCGCGTTTCATGCTCTTCCGGCGCTTCGGGTGGGTGGACACCTGGCTGCCCCTCATCGTGCCCTGGTTCTTCGGCGGCCACCCGTTCTACATCTTCCTGCTGCGCCAATACTTCATGTCTGTACCCCGGGAGATGGACGACGCGGCGCGCATCGACGGCTGCAGCCTTTTCGGGATCTACTGGAGGGTCATGATGCCGCTGACGGTCCCGGCCCTGGCCACGGTGGCGATCTTCACCTTCCGCCAGGTCTGGCTGGACCTGCTGGCCCCGCTCATCTTCATCAATCGCGAGGAGCTGTTCACGGTGAGCCTGCGCTTGGCCGTGATCGCCCCCTCGTCCGTGCACGGCCAGGTGTCCAACATTCCCTACAACGTCATCTGCCTGGCTGCGCTGCTGACCGTCGTGCCCCTGGTCCTGATCTTCGCTTTCTTCCAGCGTTATTTCGTCCAGGGCATCGTGATCACCGGCGTGAAGGGATAGCCCATGAACTCCTGGCTCGTCGACTCGCACAGTCACGTGGACACTCTGACGTGGGACAACCTGCACGCCATGGCTCTGGCAGGCATCCGCACCGTGGTGTCCCCGGCATTCCTGAGCTCCGTGCGCCCCCTGTCCAACGACGTGATCTGGGAGATGTGGGAGTACGTGCTCGACGTCCAGATTCCGCGCTGCGGCCAGCACCGGGTCGCGGTCCACGCCATGCTCGGCATCAGCATGGTCGGAACCCCCATGGGGGACCCCGAAGGCCTGTATCGCCGTCTCCGGGAGGCGCTGGAGAGGCCGGAGGTGGTCGGGATCGGCGAGATCGGCATTGAACCCTCGGCCAAGTGCTGTCCGGACCTGGCACTCCAGGAGGCCTTGGTGCGCCGCCAGGTCGAGATCGGGCGGGACGCGGGCGCCACGGTGAGCTTCCACGTCCCCAACCCGCCGGACCAGAAGCTTTCGTACACGAAGAAGCTCCTGGCCCTGTGCCGGGAGGCGGGATTTCCGGTCGAGCGTGCGGCAGTGGACCACGTTTCTGAGGCCAACATCGAGGAGGTGCTGGCCGCCGGGGCCTGGGCGGGGATCACGGTGCAGCCCTGGCGGCAGATGACCCCGGAGAAGGCTGCGGGGCTGGTAGAGAGCTACGGGCACGAGCGGATCATGATCAACAGCGACTGCGGCGGCGGCCCCTCGGATCCCCTGGCCGTGGCCCGGACGGCCCTGGCGCTGCAGCAGGCCGGAGCGCAGGCCGAGGCGGTCGAGGCGGTCTGCGGCGGAAACGCCCGCCGCTTCTTCGGGCTGGCAGGGTAGGGCGGCCATGATCCTCGACCGCCTGGAGCGCTGCCGCCGGTATGCCTGCCTCGGCAAGCCCTTTGAGCGGGCGTTCGCGTATCTGGCCGGCACGGACTTCTCGGCTCTCCCGGATGGCCGCCGGTCCATCGACGGGGAGCGGCTGTTTGCCCTGCTGCAGACCTACAGGACCCGCGCCCCGGGGGAGGTCAGCTTCGAGACCCATCGTCACCACGTGGACGTGCAGCTCTTCCTGCAGGGAGCGGAGACGATCTACTGGCTTCCCGCGGACGACCTGGATTCGCTGCGCACCTACAACGAGGAAACGGATGCCGCCTGGTATGCCGATCCTCCGCTCTGGGACCGGTGTCCGGTTGCCCTGACCGCCGGGCTGGTGGGGGTGTACTTCCCGGATGACGCCCACAAGCCCTGCTGCCACCCCTCGGGCGGGCCGCAGACCGTCCGCAAGGTCGTGGTCAAGGTCCGCTGGCCCAAGTGAAAGGAGGGCATCGGGATGACGAGCGCGGAAGCGGCGCAGCGACTCCAGGGGGTGATCCCCGCGATCATCGTGCCCCTGACCGAAGCGGGCTCGCCGGATCACGACCTGCTCGCGGCCCAGGCGGCATACCTGGGCTCGAGCGGGGTGCGCGGGATCTTCGTGGGCGGCACCACCGGGGAGGGCGCGTACTTCTCGACGGCGGAGAAGCTGGAGATCTTCAGCACGGTGCGCCAGAGCGTGCCTCGTGGGGTGGTGCTCTGCGCGGCCTGCATCCAGCCCTCGACCGCTCAGGTGATCGAGGAGATCAGGGCGTTCGAGCGGCAGCGGCCTGACTACATCGTAGCGGTGGCGCCCTACTACCTCGGTGTGGACCAGTCCGTGGTCCTGGAGCACTTCCGCGCGCTGGCCGAGTCCGCGTTCGCTCCGCTGATCCTGTACAACATCCCGCAGAACACTCACAACCCGGCCAGAGTCGAGACGATTCTCGAGCTGGCGGCGGTGGACAACGTCGCGGGCGTCAAGGATTCCTCCGGGGATTTCGTCTCCTTCTCGAGGGGGGTCCTGAGCCCGTTGCCCGGGCCCTTCACCTGGATCCAGGGCGAGGACTATCTGGAGGCGGCGTCGTACCTGCTGGGCTGCCGGGGGGTGGTCACCGGCCTGGGCAACGTTTGGATCGAGCCGTACCTGCGGATGCACGCAGCCGCGCTGCAGGGGGACGCGGCTGCGGTGCTGTCGGCCCAGACGACGGTGAACGAGCTCTACGGGGTGCTTCGGCTGGCCGGACCCAAGGGAGTGGCCGGCATCAAGGCAGCCTGCGAGCTGCTGGGCCGGGGTCAGCGCTGGACGCGCAACCCCGCCATGGCTCTCCGGAACGAGGAGGTGGAGCAGCTGCGGCCGATCCTCGAACGGCTGGGGGTGCGTTGAGGCAGAAGCTGGCGACGCGCCGGGTGCCGCGTTGCCTTTTCGCGCGCTTGGTGTATCATACATGCCCATGGATACCCCGCGCGTCCG
>JAFGFV010000142.1 GCA_016930895.1 Spirochaetales bacterium
GCAGCGCCGGATCTACGAGCTGTCCCAGGTGCGCTCCGTGCCGGCCCGGATGCCGACCCAGGTCCCCTTCCGTCACCTGTGCAACCTTCTGCAGATCCACGGCGGGGACGTCGAGGGCGTCATCGCGTACCTGGGGCTCGACCCGGACCAGGAAGGCCTGGAGCGGATCCGAACCCGCGCCGCCTGCGCGTGGAACTGGCTCCGGGAGTTCGCCCCGGAGAGCTTCCGCTGGGAGCTGCGGGCCCCGGGTTCGCCGCCCATCGATGCCGCACCGGCGGAGCGGGAGGCCCTGCGCCGCCTGCGGGACGAGGTGGTGGCGCACCTGCAGGACTACGACGAGCGCTCCCTCGGAGAGGCCATCTACGCCCTGGCGGCGGCCTGCGGCCTGGACCCCAAGGAGCTGTTCCGGGTCGTCTACCGGGCCCTGATCGGCCAGGAGGCAGGTCCCCGCCTGGCCAACTTCCTCCTGACCGTGGGCAGGGAACGGGTCACCGAGCTGCTGGCCGGCTACTGACCCCGGCGGGCTACTGACCCGCGGCGCGATCGGTCGAGAAGGGGTTGGCGGCGACCAGGCCGTCGTAGTCCTGCCCGTCTGCAAGGCCCTCGGTGTACAGGTACCCGCAGCCGGCGAGCCGAGCCGCCGCGACGATCAGGGCGTCCCAATCTCACTCAAGACCTCAGTCGATACTACCCCCTGTCCGCTTCGTATCCCGTCGGTGATCAACCTGGCGGCGATCTGCTGCTTGCGGGCATCCTGGCGATCGTTCGCGCACACCAGGACGTTCGTGTCCAGAAAGTAGCTACCGGCGGGCGTGCAGGTCGTCCCGCGGCCAGCTCTTGCGGCCGACCACGGCCCGGCTTCGACGGAACAGGGACTCCAGCTCTACGGCTGCCAGGTCCTTGAGGCCTTCCTCACGCTCGACCAGTTGCTGCAGGTAGTCCCGTATAAACCCGGTAAGGCTGGTATCCTTGTCCACTGCGATCTTGCGCGCCTTCTTGAGCAGGTCATCATCCAGGGACATCGTGATGTTCAACAGAGCTCCTCCACACAATGTGTGCAACACATATTCACGTACGATTCAAGGAGCCTGCCAGCCTGGGGCTCACTCCACGGTCAGCTGCCCGGAGAGCTGCCCCAAGTCGAGCCCCAGTTCCTGCTGGTATGCGAACAGGGCAGTGGCCCCGCCGGTGTGCAGGAACACCAGGGGCTGGTCGGGGTCCAACTCCCCCGAGCGGACGTGGGCCATGAGGGCGGCCATGGCCTTGCCGGTGTACACCGGGTCCAGGAAGATCCCCTCCATGCGGGCCAGGAGCCCGAGGGCCGCCACGCCCTCCGGGGTCGGGATGCCGTAGCCCTGGCCCACGAACTCGAGGGTGTTGCTGATCTGCCCCGGGTCGAAGCGCTGAGCCACCCCGAGGGCCTCCGCCCCCTGGTTGGCGCAGCGCGCAATCAGGGCGCAGGGCCCCTCGTCGGCCCAGCGCGCCGGCGAGACCCCTACCACCTGCATTGGATTTTCCAGGATAGCCCGGCCCAGCTCCAGGCCCGCCTGGGTGGTGTCGTAGGAAGCCACGTAGAGCCTGCGCGGCTCGATGCCCAGGGCGGCGCACTGCTCGTCGAGCTCCCGAAAGCAGTCCACATAGGCGATGACGTCCAGCGAGAGATCCTGGTCCCCGGCCATGCGCAGGACCGCCGGCTTGCGCCCCTGCCGGCGGAGCTCCTCCCCCAGGGCGAACATGGCCGCCCGCTGCTCCTCGGCCCCGCCGCGGATGATCCGCACCTTCGCCCCCGCCAGCAGATCCAGGATCAGGTTGCCCTGGATCTCATCGTCCCGCTCGCCCCGGACCCGCCGAAGCACCAGGTGGGTCTCCAGTCCCAGGCGGTTCGCCGCCGCGACGAGCTGCCGGCAGTAGTTGGACTGGACCGCCGCTCCCCCGATCACGGTATCCGCCCCGTCGGCGAGCACCCGCGCCAGCAGGAACTCGAACATGCGGGTCTTGTTGCCCCCAAAGGCGAGGCCGGTCAGATCGTCTCGCTTGATGTAGATCCTGGGGCCCCCCAGGGCGGCGGAGAAACGCGGCAGCTCCTGGAGCGGGGTGGGAAGCTCCGCCAGTCGCACCCGGGGAAAACGCCCGACCAGAGACTTCAGCCTGGCGCGCGCCTGTTTCGTGCTCACAGCAGCACCACTCCTTTCATGTACCCCTCGTACGCACCGCGGCGCTCCTGGATCGAGCCGCCGGCGAAGGCGTCGGGAAGCTCCTCCAGGCGCAAGCGGTGGGTGATCAGCGGCTGGATCCGGACCTTTGCCTCGCGGATCAGCCGGATCGCCGGAGGGTAGAGGATGTTGGCCGTTCCGAAGACCTGCAGCTCGTGGAGTTGGATCGGCTGCACCTCCAGGCTGACCGCGGTGCCGAACACTCCGTAGATGATCACCGATCCGCCCTTCCTGGCCGCCGCCAGGCACTGCCCCAGGGCGACCCCGGAGCCGGAGGCCTCGACGACCAGCTCAGCGCCGCGGCCGTCGGTGGCCTCGAGCACCGCGCTGACCGGGTCCTCCCGGCCCGCCAGGATCAGGCGGTCGGCCCCGAAGCGGGGGCCGTAGTCCAGGCGGCCCTGCCGGGTCCCCACGAGGAGCACGGTGGCTGCGCCGTGCAGCTTGGCCAGGGAGCAGAAAAACAGCCCCGCCGGACCGGGACCGAAGACCGCCACGGTGCCCCCCGCGGGCACCGCGACCCGGCTCATGGCATACACCGGGCCTGCCAGGGTGTCCACCAGGCCCGCCTCGGCCCAGGAGATCTCCTCCGGCAGCGGGTGGCAGTTGGCCGCCGGCGCCACGAAGTACTCGGCGTATTCCCCCTGCGCGCCGGACACCCCCATGACGCGCCCCTGCTCGCACAGCCCGGGGCGCCCGTCCATGCAGTACTCGCAGCGCCCGCAGCCGATCACGCACTCCACGCTGACCCGGACGCCGGGCTCGAGGGCATCGACCCCCGGACCCAGCGCCTCGACGGTGCCCGCTCCCTCATGTCCGAGAATCATGGGGGGCACCGCCTGCTTGAAGCGCCCGTCGTAGATCTCGAAATCCGTGCCGCAGATCCCGACCACCCGGGTCCGGACCAGCACCTCGCCCTCGCCGGGCTGGGGCACCGGGACCTCCCGGAGCGCAAGATCGCGAGGTCCTGACCACACCGCGGCCTTCATGGTCTTCATGATCCGATCGTTCCCACCTTTCGCAACGAACTGCCTGATCAACCCTACCGGGGGCCCGAGACCCTGTCAACGCTCCCGGCCTCCGCGCCGGCCTCGGTGCGGGGGCCCAGGTCGGGACTGCGGGGTGGAAGCGATCGCCGCAGA
>JAFGFV010000143.1 GCA_016930895.1 Spirochaetales bacterium
CTGGCGACCTGATCATGGTCCGCGCGGGGGAAAGGGTCCCGGTGGACGGGGAGGTCGTGGAAGGCTCCTCGGCCGTAGACGAAAGCATGATCACGGGGGAGAGCCTGCCGGTGGACAAGCAGGTCGGGGACACAGTCATCGGGGCCACCATCAACCGCTTCGGGAGCTTTCGCTTCCGGGCCACGCGGGTGGGCAGGGACACGGTGCTGGCCCAGATCATCCGGGTGGTGGAGGAGGCCCAGGGGTCCAAGGCCCCAATCCAGCGCCTGGCCGATCGAGTGGCGGGCATCTTCACCCCGGTGGTGCTCGGAATCGCCGTCCTCACCTTCCTGATCTGGCTGCTGGTGCTGGGCAACCTGTCCATGGGGCTGATCAGTGCGGTGGCGGTTCTCGTCATCGCCTGCCCCTGCGCCATGGGACTGGCCACTCCCACGGCCATCATGGTCGGCACGGGAAAGGGTGCCGAGGCGGGAATCCTGATCCGCGGCGGCGAGAGCCTGGAGAGGGCCTACCGGCTCCAGGCTGTGGTCCTCGACAAGACCGGGACGATCACCGAAGGCAAACCCGCGGTCACCGACCTGCTGCCCCTGAACGGCATGACGCGGAACGATCTCCTCCGTCTGGCCGGGGTCGCCGAGAAGGGATCCGAGCATCCCCTCGGGGCGGCTGTCCACGCCGCCGCCCGCGTCGAGCTCGGACAGCTTCCCGATCCACAGAGGTTCGAGGCCCGGCCCGGGCGGGGAGTGTCCGCGGGGGTAGAAGGCCGGGATGTCCGGGTCGGAACCGAGGCGTACCTGCGGGACGGCGGCATCTCGACCGAAGAGACGGTAGAGGCACGCCGGCGTCTGGAAGGGGAGGGCAAGACCGTCATGATTGTTGCCGTGGACGGCGCGGCCGCAGGGCTGATCGCCGTGGCGGACCGGATCAAGGATACCTCCCGGCAGGCCATCGAGGGGCTCAAGGCCCTTGGCCTGGAGGTGTACATGATCACCGGGGACAACCAGACCACCGCCCGGGCGATTGCGCGCGAGGTTGGGATCGAAGAGGTGCTTGCAGAGGTGCCTCCCGAGGGTAAGGCACGGGAGGTGGAGAGACTCCGCGCCCAGGGTAAGGTCGTCGCCATGGTCGGGGACGGCATCAACGACGCGCCCGCCCTGGCCACGGCGGACATCGGCATGGCCATGGGCACCGGCACCGATGTGGCCATGGAGGCTGCAGACATCACCCTGATGAACGGAGACTTGAACAGCGTGGAGGCGGCCCTCCGGCTGTCCAAGAAGACCATGAGCAAGATCCGCCAGAACCTGTTTTGGGCGTTCTTCTACAACACCATCGGGATCCCCTTCGCCGCGGTCGGGCTGCTGAGTCCGATCATCGCCGGGGCGGCCATGGCCTTCAGCTCCGTATCTGTGGTGAGCAACAGCCTGAGCCTCAAGCGGCTCAAGCTGAGGAACCCGGGTGCCGGGTCCCGAGGGAAGGGCACGAGGAAGGAGCACGATCGATGACCGAGCAGATTCTGAACGTACAGGGTATGAGCTGCGAGCACTGCCGAATGGCGGTAACCCGCGCGGTGAGCGCCCTATCGGGCGTGGCCGGCGTGGAGGTGGACCTGGCGGGAGGCACCGTCAAGGTGCGCTTCGATGAGGAATCGGTGCCCTTGGACAGCCTGCGCCGGGCGATCGAGGGTGAGGGATACGAGGTGATCGCCTGAGTCGACTGCCCGGGTCCGAGCCGGTTCGTGCCGCGATCCCTCGGGGCACCCGATTGGTTTTTTTCTTGGATTTTCCCACCGCGATGGGCTAAATTCTGTGTCGGTGCACGGGGAGCGTAGCCCGGCACCGCATCAAGTCTAAGAAAACCAAGTCCGAAATCAGCAAGTCAATTCAACGACTCGACGTTCACGAGGGGCGGAGGACGTATGGACCGCTGGTTCGGATTCAGGCTTGCCGCATGTGTCGGGCTGCTGTGGGCGCTGTGGGTCACGGCGCCGGCTGCGGCGCAGGACGCGGGGGCCCCGACGGAGCAGCTGGAGCTGCGCCCTGCGGCCGTCCTTGGGGTCATGCGCCCGAGCGCCGGCGCGGATGGCTCCCTCCAGGAGGTCCTGACCCGCTCGATCGCGGTCAAGCTGACCCGCCGGGGCCTGCGGGCCATCACCGATCCTGCCACCGCCCTAGTCTCTTCGGGATCTGAAGGCTCGGAGAGCCTGTTCTCCCTGGCCCGGCAGGTGGAGGCGGACTATGTGCTCGAGGGGACCTACAGCAACACCCGGGACGAGATCGAGATCCAGGTGGTCTGGTACGACGCGCTCACGCGGCAGGCCGCGGTGTCGGTGTCCGAGCGAGGCAGGCTGGGTTTGAACGTGGACAGCCTGCTCGCCCAGGCGCTTTCGGCGGTTTTCGCGCAGGTCGACGGGGAGCTGGCCCGCTACAGTACGGCAGCGGTGACGGAGGTGCTGGGGTCCGGAGGCGGCTTCACAGAGCAGCGGTCGGAGGACGGCTCGGCTGCGGCTACGGTGTCGCTGGGCGGCCTGCCCGTGCCCTCCGGCGGGGGATCAGGTCTTCCGGCCCCCGCGGCACCTGCGCCGGAGCAGGCATCCCCGCGGCTCCGCCCGGACCTGGCTCCTGGCGAGATCCTGGAACCGGACAGGCCGACGGGCGGGGAGGAACGCGGGCGACGCAAGCACGTGGAGGTGGCGGCCTCCGGGGCCGCCTTCATCGCCACGGGCGAGGCCAGTGAGTACTTCAAGATCGGGTACGGCTCGGCTGTGTACGTGGATCTTCTTCTTACCGCCGGCCAGGGTAGCTTTGGGTTGGGCCTGTATGCCGCGGTCAACTACTTCGAGGCTATCGGGGTCGCCACCTCGGCCCAGAGCCTGCTGGTCCCGATGGGCGCGGACCTGCGCTACACCATGGACGAAGGGCTCCCCCTGGGGTTGTTCGTGCACGTGAGCGGGGGCCCGGCCATGCTGGTGCTGGCTTCCGACTACTGGGGGCAGCTGACCAAGTTGGTTCCCTACGCCCTGGCCGGCTTGGGAATGAACCTGAGGTTTGCCCCGGCGATGGGCACCGCTCTGGATCTGAGCTACAGCGTGTATTTCGAGGGCTCGCTGCTGATCATGGCTTTTTCTCCCTCGCTTTCCCTGTACTTCCGGTTCTAGGAGGAGAGCGCAATGAGCGTTCCGAAGCAATCGAGCAGGCACTACCCCAAGCGCCGTCGCGGCCGCGGGCCCTGGCGCTTCGCGCTCCCGGCAGTCTTGCTGCTGTTTCTCCTCCTGGCCCTGGGTTCGGTCACCGGCTGCCGGCGCTTCGACCTGTCCACGGTCCTCGACGGTGCGTCAGGGCTTGCCTTGACGATCAGCCCGAGCTCCACGACCGTGGAGGCCACCACGACGCTTTCTTTCTCCGCCGAGGGTGGGGTTCCGCCGTACAGCTACTCCGTGGTCGGTGCAGGGACGATCAGCACGGACGGGCAATACACGGCCCCTGCGAGCGAAGGGACCGACCGGGTGCGGGTCATCGACGCGGTAGGCAAGGTCGACGAAGCCAGCGTGGAGGTCACGACCTTCACCGGGGGCCTGGTCATCTCCCCGAGCAGCCTGTCGCTGGTCGTGAACGGGAGCGCCACCTTCATGGCCATCGGGGGCAGCGGCTCGTACACCTTCAGCGTTGCCGCCGACGGGTCCGGGGGCGCCGTGGTCAACAGCTCCACGGGCTACTACGTGGCCGGCGGCAGCCCCGGGACCGATACCATCCAGGTGAGCGACGGGCTGACCACCAGGACTGCAACGGTGAGCGTAAGCACCGTCAGCACCAACGTGGACTACTCGATCCCCTCGACCAGTTTCGCCTCCAGCGGCACCGCCGGAAGCGCCATGGCCGCAGGCAACGAGTTTCTGCTGCAGAACGGCGGCAGCAGCGGCGGGAGCCTCAGCGTGAGCTGGAAGGTCTACCTGTCTGCCAACACGACGCTGGATGGCGGTGACGTGGTGGTGGCCAGCGGCACCACCACGGCTCTCGGGGCCGGGGCGGACGCCGCCGTGGCGGTCAGCGGCAGCTACCCCAGCCTGACTGGGAGCTACTACCTGATCGCCGAGGTCAGCGCCGGGGACGACATGGCTGCGGGGAACAACACCTCGAGCGCCAGTGCCATCACCCTGAGCCCGAAGAACATCGACTACGATGTGCTGAGCGTGAGCCACCTTTCCGGCGACACGGCGGGAGGCGCCGTGGAGGGCAGCTTCGACTACCAAAACGTGGGCACCTACGACGGCTTCTTCACGCCCTACTACGAGGTGTACGCCTCCACGGACGCGACCCTGGACGGCGCGGACACCCTGGTCAGCACCGGAACTCTCGGTTCCCTGGGAGCTGGTGCAGGCGACTCGAAATCCTTCGCCGGTGTCTGGCCGACCACCGCCGGCAGCTACTACCTGATCGTCAAGGTGGACGCCCAGGACGACGTGGCGGCGGGCAACGACACCCAGGCCAGCGCGTCCAGCGTGAGCGTGACCGGGGTGACCCCGGCGGACGTGGACTACGTGGTGGACAGCGTGACCAACACCGGGGGCACCACGACCGGAGAGGCCCTGTCCGGGGAGTTCGTCTACAAGAACCAGGGCGCCGACGGCGGCAGCGAGACGGTCTACTACAACGCGTACGTTTCCACCGATACCACGTTGGACGTGGGCTCGGATCCCATGGTCGATTCCGGCACGGTGAGCCCCCTTGCCGGCGGGAGCACCGCCGCCGCGCCGACCGCCTTCAGCGGCTCCTGGCCGGAGAGCCCTGGCACCTATTACCTGATCGTCCGGGTCTCCTCCAGCGACGACGTCCTCAACTCGAACAACAGCCGGGCGGGCTCGGCCGTGACCGTGAGCGCCCCCGACATCGACTACTCGCTCACCTCGGTCAGCAACGTTGGGGGCAGCACCACGGGTGGGAGCATCGACGGGGAGCTCACGGTCCAGAACGTCGGGACCGCCGGCGGGGTCCAAACCGCCTACTGGACCGCCTATCTGTCCACCAATACCACCCTGGAGATCGGGACGGATCCGGTCCTGGATTCCGGCACCCTCGGAACCCTCGCCGCCGGGGTGAGCAGCGGTCCGATCAGTTTCAGCGGCACCTGGCCCTCCAGCTCCGGGACCTACTACCTGATCGTGCAGGTCGCGGCCGACGACGACATCGATGCCTCCAACAACACCGGCGCCAGCGGGGCCGTGGTCGTGTCGGCGCCCAACGTGGACTACTATCCCACGGCGATCACCAATACCGGAGGGACCGCCACCGGAGGGGCGCTCAGCGGCGAGTTCGCGATCGATCGGTTCGCGGGAGATCCGGCCAGCGACACCGTGTACTGGCGGGCCTACGTGTCCAGCGACGCGGTCCTGGATATCGGCACGGACCAGATCCTCGATTCGGGCAGCATCGCTCCCCTGTCTTCCGGCGGAAGCTCCGGGCCGATCGCGTTCACCGGCAGCTGGCCGGAGGCCCCCGGTCCGTACTGCTTCATCCTTGCCGTGGACGCCGGGGACGACATCAACCCGGGCAACGATGTAATGGCCGGTTCGGCCGTGACTGTCACGGCGCCCGACGTGGACTACGTGGTGAGCTCCGTCGCCAGCCTCGGCGGGACGACCACGGGGGGGGTGATCACCGGAGAGTTCCAGATCGAGAACTGGGGCTGGGACCCGGGCAGCCACACGGTCTACTGGAGCGCCTACGTGTCCACGGATGCCTTCTACGACCCCGCGGACACGATCATCGACAGCGGTTCCCTCAGCCCCCTCCCTGGCTCGGGCGGGATCCCTGTGGCCTTCGATGGCACCTGGCCGAGCTCGGCGGGTACCTGGTATCTGATCGTCGTGGCCGAGGCCGCCGACGACGTGGACGCCTTGAACAACACCAAGGCCAGCGCCGCAGTCGCGGTCGTGAGCCCGC
Source organism: Spirochaetales bacterium (assembly GCA_016930895.1). The sequence goes on from JAFGFV010000143.1 coordinate 5,940, forward strand.
TAGTCTATCCGGACTACGAAGTGGGCAACGTGGTGGTCCAGGACACCGGGAGCCCGGGCTCCCTGTTCAGCGCCGCCGGCATCTTCCAATTCGACGTGACGGAGGTCGCCGGCAACCCCGGAAGCGAGCCCATCGACTGGTGGATCTACGTGTCCGAGGACCAGATCCTGGACGCCGGTGATATCCTGGCCGATTCGGGAACCCACGCGGCCCTGGCTGCTCTGGGTGCGGCCACGATCTCCTTCGACGGCACCTGGCCGTCAGCCACGGGCTTCTACTACCTGATCATCTGCGTCTCGGCGGACGACGACTCCAACCCGGTGGGCGACCAGATTCCTTCGAAGGAAATCGCCGTCCCCTTCTTGTTTACCGAGAGCGAACCCAACGACGACAACCAGAAACCGTTTAGCCTCAGCGACATCGATGACCTCGGGGCAATGAACCCTGGCGACTTGATCGCGGTATCCGGAATCATGGATGCCGCCAACGGTTACGACACCTTCCGGTTCCAGCCAGCCGATCCCACGCTTACGTACACGTACCTGCGCGTCCAAATCCGCTGCGTCTGGAACACCGGCTTCGACGACCTGGACCTGCGCCTGTGGGACGACGGCGGCAGCGAGCTGATCAGCCAGGACGAGTCGGCGAACTCGGAGCCGGAGAACCCGCCGTGGACCATCATCAACCTGACTGTCGGCGATTACTACTACGTCGGGGTCTGGACGTACCTTGCCGGCGGGAGCTCCGGCAGCACCGGGCAGCCGTACACGTTGTACATCCAGACCTTGCCGTAGGATAGTGGGTGAGGGGGGCGGGCAGGGTCAGCGGAGCAGGAGCTCGAGTTTCTCCAGGACCCGCAGGAAGGGCTCCGAGGCGGGGGCGAACCGGTAGGGCTCCAGTGTCTCCGGCAGGGTCGCGCGACCCTCTTCCCGGAGCAGTTCGTCGAGAAGCATCTCCACGTCCTGCAGAACCTCCACCTGGGTGGCGCGCTCCTCTTCCTCAACCAGGGCCACGAGGTACTTCTCGAAGCGGTCATACAGCTCCGGATACTGGGAACGGACCGGCTCGGAGATCAGGACCCGCTGGATCAGAACCTTGGTCTCGAGCAGGGTGATCAGGGCCGAGCGGGATACGCCGGCGGCCGTCCCTGGAGAGCTCAGGGCCAGGTACTGTCCGCGGATCTGCTCCATACGGGCCGCCCTCTCCTCGGTCTCCCGGCGCAGGCGCTGCAGCTCATCCAGACGTCCCTGGGTGGTGTTGCGGGAAGCCTCCAACGCGGCGATACGCTCCTGAGCTCCTGCACGGGCGGCCTCGAGCTCGGCGATACGCTGTTGAGCTGCCGTGCGAGCCGTTTCGAGCTCGGCGACGCGGCCCTCGGCGGCGGCGCGCGCGGCTTCCAGCTCGGAGAGCCGCCGCTGGGCTTCGGCGAGCTGGGCTGTCTGCCCGCCGGCTGCACGCGCGGCGGCCTCCAGCTCAGCGATACGCTGTTGCGCCGCTGCGCGCGCTGCTTCCAGCTCAGCGATGCGGTCCCGGGCTGCCTGCAGCTCGGCCAGAGAGGCCCCGCCCTCGGCCCCGGGCGGCTGTTCGGCGGAGCGAAGCCGGAACCCCGAGTCCGTGATGCGGGCGATCATCGCTTCGGCTGCCTCCCGCTCTCCATGCAGAAGGGTGAGCGCCCGGCGGTAGCCTCCGACCGCGCCCTGGTAGTCCCCCCGACGATAGGCGCTGCCCGCGGCAGTGATCAGGGCGGCGATCTCTTCCCGGTTGCGTCGCTCGAAGCTCGTCTCGATGGCCCGAAGGCGCTCGTAGCCGAGCTGGACGGCCGGGATTTCGGCCAGGGCACCGAGGTACAGCTCTCGGGCCTGCTCGAAGTCCCCGTCCTGGAACGGCCGATCGGCGCGCTCGACCATCTCGGAGACTCTGGCAATCAGCTCGGCGGAGGCGATCAGGGATGTCGTGTCGGCCTGGGCGCTTCGCTGCTCCTGGCCGATCAATCGCTCGAGCGAGTCGATCAGGAATTGTTCGACCGGCCGCCGCCGGCGAATGCCGGGGAGCGCGCTCATCGAGGGCTGATCGAGGTAGTTCCGGAACTCCTGCAACACGGCCAAGGCCTCCGGGAAACGGCGCTCAGCCAGGTGATCGCGAGCCGCAGAATAGAAGGACAGGAACTGGTCGCGGATCAGCTGCTCCTTCTCCTGCTGCTGTCTCAGGCCCTCCAGCTCCTCGAGGGCCCGGGCCCGGTCTTCCTGCAGTGCGTTCTCTTGCGCGCGGAACCGGGCTTCGAGCTCGGCCTCACGGGCGGCCAGGTCCTGCTGCAGCCGGGTGCTTTCCTCCTGGGCAACCTGCAGGTTGCGCTGGTACTCCGCCAGCACATCGTCGAGATCCGCCTCCCGCTCGCGGAGCACGGCCTCTACCTGGCCGCGGTAGTCCGCCAGCTCGTCCTGGAGTGAACGGCTGCGCTCGCTCTCCAACTCCTGGAGCTCGGCTGTGATGCGGGTATCCGACAGGCCGGCGTTCCGGAGCCGTTCGCGCTCCGCCTCCAGCTCGCGGGACAGCGCGTCCCTGAGCTCCCGCTCCCGCTCCCGGAGGCGGGCGTCGGTCTGCGCCTGCAGCTCCGCCTTCTCCTCGGTGATGCTCCGCAGCCTGGCCTGGATCTCATCGATCTCACGCTGCTTCTGGGACAGCTCGCGTTCCGACTCTTCCCGCAGGGCCCGGATGAGCCTCCCTTCGGCGGTCTCGACGCCGGTCGGTGCGGTCACGATGGCCTCCTCCTGCTGTCGGAACAGGAACACGGCCGTCGCGATGCCTGCGATCAGCACGACAGCGGCGGCGGCATTGATCAGAAACGGGAGGCGGCCGCCTCGATGCTTGGGGGTGAAGCTCAGCGCTTCCGGAGTCACCTGGATGCGGTTCTGGGCGACGATCTGGTTGATCTGGCCTAGGACCTTCTCGCGGTCGCCCTCGGAGATGCGCTGCGGCAGTCCGACCGGCAGGTCACCGGCCGACTCCACGGAAGGCTCGCCGGGTTGAACCGCCTCGGACTGGGTGCGAATGTAGGCCAGCGCGCGCTGATAGAGTCCGCTCAATGTGCCCCTTCGGGTACCCGATGGATTCCCCCTTTTGAGAATCGGCGGGTGCAGGCCAATTGTTTACGACCGAAGCACACGGAGCGAGAGGGCGGCGAAATTCGTTGGATACCGGCAGGCCACGTACCGATACTCAATGTCGGAACGCGCAGACAACGAACGGCGACATGAACATCCGCGGGAAGATCATCCTCATCGTACTGCCCCTCATCATCACACCGCTGCTGCTGACCGGCGTGATCAGCGCCCTCAGCGCGCGGAATGGGATCACCGGCGTGGCTACGGGTTTCCTGCGTTTCAAATCCGAGCAGCTGCTGAACTACGCGGACGGCCAGTGGGCCATCCTGGAGGAGAACGACCTCCAGGACAGCCCGCCGTTTCGCGAGGCTGCGCAGTCCGCGGTGGCGGCTTTCGCCCGCAATCTGCTGCGCAGTCCCACGGAGCTGATCCTCGCCCTGGACCGGGAAGGAAGCGTGGCCATGCAGACCGGCCAGGTCGACCTTGCCGAAGGGGAAGCGGATGCCCTCCGGAGGCTGGTCCAGGAGGGGGAAGGGGGCTGGCAGAACCTGCAGCTGGGGGGGCAGGCCCGGGTGGCCCACCTGGCGAGTTTCGCGCCCTTCGGCTGGACGGTGATCGTCAGCGAGAAGCGGGAGGTCTTCTACAGCACCATCAACGCGATCATCACGCGCGTGGCCCTGATCCTGTCGGTCTCTCTGGCGGTCTCGGTGGTGCTGCTCCTGTTCTTCAGCGGGGTCCTTACGCGGCCTCTGCGCGACATGGCCGGGGTGATGACCGAGATCATCTCCACGGGGGATCTGACCCGGCGGGTGGAGGTGGTGTATGGCGACGAGACGGGCAAGCTCGGGCACACCTTCAACCTCATGACCTCCGAGCTCGAGCGGTTGTACGGATCCCTCAAGCACTACGCCCTGGAGGCGGTCCTGTCCAAGAACGAGGCGGTCGCGGCCCGGGAGAACGAGCACAAGCTCCGCAACGTCTTCCAGAAGTACGTGCCCACGGAGGTCATCGACCGGTACATCGCCCGACCGGAGGAGATGCTAAGAGGCGAGGACCGGGTACTGGCGGTGCTGTTCTCGGACATCCGCAGCTTCACCGCCATCGCGGAGCCCCTTCGCCCCGACGAGCTGGTGGAGCTGCTCAACCAGTATTTCTCGCTGATGGTCGAGATCGTCATGCGCCGCAAGGGCATCGTGGACAAGTACATCGGCGACGCGGTCATGGCCCTGTTCGGAGCTCCGGCCCGTCACGAAGACGATGCCCTGCAGTCCGTGCTGGCCGGGCTGGAGATGCTCGACGACTTGAAGGATTTCAACCGGATCCAGGAGGGAGCGGGCAGAACGCCCTGGCGCATCGGCATCGGCATCAACTACGGCACGGTCACCGTCGGCAACATCGGCTCGGAGAAGAAGATGGACTACACGGTGATCGGGGACGGGGTCAACCTGGCGCAGCGGCTGGAGAGCCTGACGAAGAAGTACGCTGAGCCTCTCATCGTCTCCGAAGCGGTCGAGTACAAGGTACGGCAGCGGCTTCCCTGCCGGCTCCTGGATCGTGTCGTGGTCAAGGGCAGGAGCCAGGGTATCGGGATCTATGCCCCCTGTCGAAAGCTCTCTCCGGAGCAAGCGAAGGCGTGGGGGGTGTACCACCAGGGGACGAGCCTGTACTACGAACGCCGCTTCGACGAGGCGGCGGCGCACTTTCGGAAGACCCTCCAGCTGCTGCCGCAGGACAGCCATTCGCTCCGATTCCTGGAGCGCTGCCAGCGGTACGCCAACTCCCCACCCTCAACCGATTGGACCGGCGCGGAGCTCATGGCGGAGAAATGATTTCAGCTGAGGCAACGGCGAAGGAGTAGAAGGATGCGGGAGCGAAGAGAAGCCCGGCGAGTGGACGTCAACACGGCGGTGGATCTGTCGGTCGAGGGCATGGTGGTCCGCGGCGAGATGGTGAACTTGTCCGACGACGGAGCCCTGTTCAGGATCGGCGAGACCGACGCCGGGAAGGTGTCGACCACTGACCTCGGCAAACAGGCCACCTTCGTGCTCAAGCTCAAGAGCACGCCGGACCGCGAGTATACCGGCGAGATCATTCGTTTCTTCTATAAAGACGACGACAAGCACATCGCCCTGCGCTTCTGGAGGAAGTACCGGGAGCTTCCGGAGGGGTAGGGTCCTTCCCGTCACGCGCGGCGGACCCGCGGCGCGCCGTCCCAGGCCGGCTCCCCGGGTCTCCTAAGGCTTGGGGCGTTCGAAGCTCATCAGCAGGCGTCCCCCCTTGAACAGGCTGACCCTGCCGGTGGATTGGGACACCGCCACCGCCAGAGCCTGCGTCTGGGCGGTGATTCCGGCGGCGGCGGCGTGTCGGGCCCCGAGGCCCGAGGGAAGACCCGACGGTGCCCGGGGCGACTTGAGATAGGCGCCTGCGGCCGCCACGACGCCGTCGCCTCGAACGAGGAAAGCGCCGTCGATGGTCGAGAACTCCTTGAGAGTCTCCTCGAGACTGGGATCCAGGAGGCTGCGCTCCTCCTCGCTGTAGCCCTTGAAGGGATTCATGACCAGCTGGTGGCTCAGGGACTCCACCTGCCGATGGTCTCCGACCACGAACACGGTGCCCACCGGCTTGCCTTCCCGTCCTTCCTTCGACAAGGCGGTGGCGATCTGGAGGACCCGTTCGAGTACCTCGGGACGTACGTCCCCGAGGAACTCCCCGGCTGCGGCGGGCAGTAGGCTCGGGAGCTCGCGGGCCACGTCGACGACCGTGAGGGTGTCCAGCAGACCGCTGTCCGGCAGCCCGAAGAGCCCGACCACCCGGTCGTCCCGCTTGATCAGGTCCTGGGACACGGCCAACAGCAACGAGACGGTGAGCTGATTGGCCCGATCGACCCCGGGGAACGGGATCTGCACGATCGGGTGGTGCTGGGCCGCGGTCCCCTCGTAGAGGCTCTTGCGCTGGCTGACCAGGATCAGGGGGACCTCCACGACGAGGTGCTCCAGGATCCCCGGACCCCCGAGAGCGTCGAGATGCAGAATCACGGCCCGGGCTCCGGTCTCGCGCACTAGGTCCACGGCGTGGGCGAGCAGCAGGCGGGACAGCTCGGTAGCCGCCTCCGCGGGGGCGCCGAGGAGCCGGCCCCGGTCCCGAATCAGCTCGAGGATCTCCTTGCGGGTCCGGGCCGCGAGGATGCGGGCCCTCACGCTCTCGGAGCGCAGCAGCCTGGCCGCGCTGGACAGCACCTGGAGGTGAAGGTCCGGTTGGGCCACCTCTCCGAGGATCAGGACCAGGATATGTACGGGCTGACCGTCGACGGAGTCGAACTCGACGCCTTTGACGCTGCGACCGAGGGCCACGCAGGGCCGCGGCAGGCCCGGCATGCGCCCGTGGGGGATAGCGATCCCGGGGCCCACCCAGGAGCTGACGACCCCCTCGCGCTCCCACACCGCCTGGAAGGCCTTCTCGGGGTCCACGCCCGGCACCGTTCGGCAGGCACCCTCCACGAGCTCCCGCAGCGCCCCCGCCTTGGACCTTGAGCGCAGGAACACGATGCTGTCGGCTGCCAGGTAATCGCGAAAATCCACTTCAGGGCAATCGTAGACCAACTGAGGCGGGCGGGCAAGCCTGCGGGGCGGCGGGTTGCCTGCGCCTCCGCCGGGGGCACGGGCCCGCCAGGCTCACTCCCCGAGCTTTCGGTACTCCTCTGTGACGTACTCGTTGCCCGGGTACAGCTGGAGAGCCTTTTCGAACCAGGCGCAGGCCTCCTCCTTCCGTCCCAGCTTGCTGTGGGCCAGCGCCATTCCCGAGTAGATGTTGAACAGGTCGTCCTTCTCCGTGGCACCCAGATCGAGGGCTTGCTGCATCATCACGATCCCGGTCCGGGGATTGCCGCCGACGACGGCCGGGGGGTACACCTTCGCGGCCGCGAGGATGATCTGGGCCGCGACGTTGCCGGGATCCAGGGCCTGGGCCTTCTCGGCATACTCGGCCACTTTGCGGCCGTTGGCCAGGAGGAAGCCGAGGTCCTCGACCAGACAGAGCTGCGAGATGTTCTCGCTCATCATGCGCCAGCCTTCACTGTGGGCTCCTCCGGCCATGGACTGCTCCGCCTGCTCGAGACCCCGCTCGTAGTGCTCGGCCGCGGCCTCTTTGCACTCTCGTACCTGGTAGGCCCGGCCCATCATGTACTCGAGGCGGCTCGCCCAGAGGCTGCGTTCCCGGGGTCCGACGAACGCGACGGCCAGCTCCTCGAGCGCGGCAGCGTACCGGGCCTCAACCTCCGCCAGGGGCTCGTCGTTGTACGTGGAGTCCCGCAAGGCCTCATAGGCGATCCCCAGGTTGGAGCTCTCGGCCCGCAGCAGGGGCACCGCCACTGCTGCGGCAATCAGGATGATCAGGATCAGTACCAGTGGTTTCACGTTAAGAGGTATATCACCTCGGGGTCGGGATATCCAAGGGTGGGGCGGCGGTATCCACGCGCGGCGCCGCGGCTTCTATCGCCGTGCCTGTTGTCCCGCGATTCGGGGCATCTGGCCCCGGTAGATGCTCTTGCTGCCCTTGTACCGGTCGATCGCCGCCTGAACCGCGGTGCGGGTGAGCTCCTGGAGCCCTTCCGCGGCAGCCCGCAGGGAGCCGCGCCCCCCGTCGGGACCGGAGGGCGGATCGATGGGGCGGCTAAACACCACGGTCACCCGCGGAGGAACGTAGAGCCGCCGATCCGCAATCGTGAGGTAGCTGCGACCGCCCCACCGCCGGGCGTGGAGGACCGTGGCGACCGGGATCACGGGCACTCCCAGGCGCGCGGCCAGCACGAACACCCCGGGGTGGAAGGGCTGGACCTCCTGGCTCCACTGGTAGCACTCCCCCTCCGGAAAGAAGTGCACGAACCCCATTTCCTCCAGTCCCCGGCGGATGTCGCTTTCCAAGAGGCGGAAGGTCCGCGGGTTGGTGGGAATGGGGACCCCGCCGAGGAGCCGAACGAAGGTCCCGAGCACCGGTATTAGGGCGGTCTCCTCGAGCATCGTGAAATAGGTGCGAAACGGGAACAGGGCGGCCGCGAGCACGCCAGGGTCCAGGAACAGGGTATGATTGCTCACCAGCAGGGCCGGCCGCGCGCGTCGAAGGTTCCCCCAGCCTCGCAGGCGCAGTCCGAACAGGACCCGACTGACGAACACGACGGGATACAGGACCGTATAGAAGACCAGGTGCGAGAAGACCCGGAATCCCAACGAAGGGTTGATGGGATGGCCGCCGACGCGATAGGCCATGACGGACGAGAGATACGACCCGCGGCTACTTCGGACTCTCGGCGTTGCCGGGAATCACTTGACCACTCGCCCCTTCCACACCATTCCCGTGCCCCAGGTGAGCTGGCCGTATCCCCTCCACATCATGAGCAGCACGTGGATGAACACGATGGGATAGAGAAAGGGAACGTACCACCTGAGTCCCCGATCGTAGAGCACGCAGGCCCAGGTCAGCTGAAACAGGGTCACCGAGACCGCGACCAGCTGCGTGTAGGCGTGCCCGACCAGCAGGTAGGGAACGAGCAGGGCCGCGGGCAGCAGGAAGAAGAAGAGGATGGCCGTGGAGGCCGAGACGATAGACAGCATCTTGCGGTCCAGGAAGTCGCTGACGTTCTTGGCGATTCCGTTGAACGAGGCCCGGTAGCCGCTGTACATGCGGCAGCCCACGTACTTCTGCACGTCCAGGAAGATGGTGCGGAAGCCGGCGCCGCGCAGCTTGCGGGCCAGGTGAATGTCGTCACTGATCTGCCCCGAGACTGCGGCGTAGCCCCCGATCGCTTCGTACGCCTCCCGGCGCACCATGATGAACTGCCCGATGGCGAAGGAGAGCAGGGGAGTCCGGGTAGCCGCGATGAGCCAGATCGGCATGATGATGGCGGTCATGATGTACATCGCTGGCACGACGACCGCTTCCCCCAGGGTCTGCAGATCCTGGCTCACGTAGCCGGACACGAGATCCACGCGGTGCCACTCGATGTTGGTCACGGCCCAGGAGATGCTCTCGGGAGCATGCACGGTGTCCGCGTCCGTGCACAGGAAGTAGTCCCCCGTGGCCAGATCAGTGAGCTGCTGCATGGCGTGAGGCTTCCCGTGCCAGCCGTGCTGGGGCAGCGGCCTTCCCTGGACAGCGCGGACCAGCCCCGGGTATCGCCGGGCGTAGTCGGAGATGATCTCCCAGGTCGCGTCGCTGGACTGGTCGTCCAGCACGATGATCTCGTAGTCCTGGTAGGTCTGTTCGATCAGGGAATCCAGGCAGCGAGCGATGTTTGCCTCTTCGTTGCGCGCCGGGATCAGGACCGACACCTTCTTGCCGGACCTCCGGCGCGGCTTGCGTGAGCTCAAACGCAGCCAGATGATGTTGCTCGCGGCCAGGAAGAAGAAGTAAAAACTGCCCAGAACGAGAAGGATGTGCACGATACGCAGGACCGGCGGGGGCAGGGGAAACACGCTGGACACTCCCTTCTCGCACTCAGGATAGGGCTACGACCATCGTTGCTATTGAAAGTATAGCACGCCCGGGGCGGCAAAGGCAAAGGGCGCGCGCAAGGTGTAGTGTACGCTAGATTGTGTCACGGAGAAAAACATGGCATTCCTCCTGGTAAGCCAAACCACAGGTGGAGGAATGCCATGAAC
>JAFGFV010000144.1 GCA_016930895.1 Spirochaetales bacterium
CGGCTGCGGCAGGTTCCCCCCTGTGGGTCTCGAAGCGCCCGGCCAGGCGCCGCCTGCGGGCTCGGCGCGCCGCGAGGATCCCGTACAGCTCCACCAGAACCAGGATGCACAGGAGCACCGCCGCGAGAGGACGGCCCAGGACCTGGACCAACAGATCCGGAAGGTAGGAACCCGGAATCCTTCCGTGCAGGAGCACCTTGTGGAACACGCTGGTGGTCACAAAAGGCAGCAAGAACAGGTTCAGAAACAGGATGCCCCAGGGGGAGAAGCGCCTGGAGAGCAGGAATCCGCTCAGGACGAACAGGTACACCGGTATGAAGAAGGCCGCCCAGAGAAACGTGGAGAACAAGAAATCTCCGGGTAAAGCCAGAAAGCTGTCCCTCCCCTGGAGGGTGTGGATCAGCGCCAGGCAGACTGCGGCCCCCAGAGCGGCGAAGAGAATCGACAAAATCCAGGCCAGGGTAGAGCTGCGGTGCTTCACTACTGCCTCTACGTTGGTTATCGGTAGGTTCACCTGCGCCCTAAAAGGCTGTTGCGGGCCGCCGCGCTCTTGCCGGATACGGAGCGGTCGCGGGCCAGGGGGCTTTCACGGGGCACAGCGTTGTTGTGCGATACGGAGCGCTCGTGGCGCAAGGAGGCCCGGCCAACCAACCCTACAGGAGAACGAGGCCGACTACCCCAAGGGGCACCAAGTAGGCCGCAAACCAGGGCAGGCGCCCGCCGCGCACCAGCCGCAACAGCAGCACCAGCGCCCCCAGGCCTACCACGAAAGAAGCGATCACTCCTGCGCTCAGGGCAAGAGGCCGCACCTGGGCAAGCAGGGCGTCAGCCTGCCGCAGCTGAAGCAGGAGGGCACCCACTATGGCCGGGATGGCCAGCAAGAACGAGTACTCACCCGCCTTCTCCCGCTGCAAACCCAGCAGCAGGGCGGCGGAAATCGTGATCCCGGAGCGGGAGATGCCCGGGAAGACCCCGATCCCCTGAGCAGTCCCGATGACCAGTACCGCGAGGATCCCGATCTCCCGGTAGCCCTTCCGGCCCCGGGCCGCCAGGGTAGAGAGCAGGATCGCCGCGGTCACCAGGAACAGGGCGGCCACGACCCGCGGTTCGCCGAGCAGCCCCTCCTCCATGCGCGAGATCAGGAGTCCGATCACCGCCGTCGGGATGGACCCCAGGACGATGTAGCCGAGCAGCCGCAGATTCTCTCTATCCTCTTCTCGACGCTGTCCGGGCTTCCGCCCCCTGGCCAGCCACCGGCCCAGGGCCCCAAGAATCGCCGCGATGCGGCGCCGAAACACGACCACCACCACGGCCAGGGTCGATACGTGCAGGAGCACGTCGTACAGCACGGGCACGTCCCCCAGGCCCCACCAGTGCCTGACCAAAACCAGGTGCCCCGACGAGGAGATCGGCAGGAACTCTGCCACCCCCTGAAGGGCCCCAAGCAGGACCGACTGCAGCGTGCTCATCTTTGCCTGTCCCCCTCTGCGCGGAGCTCGGGATAGAATCGTAGAGCCACCGCCTGAAGGTCAAGACCGTAGTATAGCCGCCCGTACTGCGCCGCGGATACCAGGATCTTCCGGACGTATCCGCGGGTCTCGGGGAACGGAACCGCCTCGACCAGCAGATCCACGGGCAGAGATCCGTAGCGGCGCTCCCAGCTGCGAACCCGCGAAAGCCCGGCGTTGTAGGCCATCAGGGCTTTCGGGATGCTCTGGAGCCTGGACGCCAGCCGGCTGAAGTGCTCGGCCCCGAGCCGGAGGTTCGTATCCGGGTCCCGGAGGTCGTACGATTCCAGGCGCAGCCTGCGGGCGCTGTCCGCCGCGGTCTCCCCCATGAGCTGGGTCAGGCCCACCGCGCCCGAGCGGGAGACGATGTGAGGATCGAAATGGCTCTCCTCGCGCACCAGCGCGTAGAACAGCTCCCGGGCGATGCCGTAGCGTTCGGCTAGAGCCTGGATTGAGGACCCGTAGCCGCGAGGGTAGAGAAGCTCGAAATCCAGCGCCTCCGGCGCCCCTTGGCTCCGGGCCAGATATCGGTTGATCAGCCTGATCGACCGCAGGTACTCCCCCCGCTCGTTCAGATCGCGGGCGGCTTCCCGCAGGAGATCGACCGGGAACGCCCCGGCGTCCGGTACGGCCGGGAGCTCAAGGGTGCGTTCACCGTCCAGGAGGCCGTCCGCCCGGCGGGTCAGCAGGGCGTAACCCTCGGCCACGAGTCCGAACGCGAGGTAGCCCCGCACGAGTTCAGCGGCCTGCACCCAGCCCGCGGCTCGCGCCGAGCCCGCGGCTTGCGCCGAGCCCGCGGCCTCCGCCGGGGCAGCGCCTTCGCCCCTGTCGTGCGCATCCGCGGAGTCCGCCTGGGCGCCCGGCCACGCCCCGGAGGCGGGCGGCGCCGAGAGGGTCTCGTCGGGCTCGTCGTGCGGCGGGAGAGCCGCCGACGGCGCACCGATCAGGGCGGCGGCCAACAGGGAATGATATCCGCCGGGGTCCGCATCCCGGGCTTCCCGCAGCAGAGCGGCCACCTGCTCCCGGTCGGGCGCTCCCGGCAGCCCCAGGCTCCCCGCCCGGCCTAGCAGGTACGCCAGCCGCGAACGGCTGGCAGCCGGCCCCCGGGGACCCATAGCCGCCAGCAAGGCCGACATGTCCTGCCATCGCGATGCGGCCACCAGCGACGAGATCTCCTCCTCGATCAAGTCCCGGAAGTAAGACGGATCCCGCCAGGCGGAAGCCGCCCCCTGCAGCTCCGCCGCAAACACCTCCGGGCCCCCCCGCCGCGCCAGTTCGAGCAGAAACCAGGCAGCCCGGTCGCGCTGCGAGTCTGAAGTCGAGGCGGCGACCACCGCGCGGAGAAGCTCCGCGGCTTCCCTGGTCTGCCCACCCCGGCGCAGAAGCCGGCCGGCCAGCTCCCGGGCGTAGAGCCCGTCACCGGGCGGCAGCAGCGGGGCGAGCCCCAGGAGAAGCGCGGAGGCCCGGCCGTGCTCCCCGGAGGCGAACCCTGCCGCCGCCGTCTCGAACAACAGGCTCGACCAGGCAAGCTCCCCGGCGAGAGCATATTCTCTGCCGCCGCCCGGGCTGGCCAGCGCGGGCAGGGCTTCCGCCAGCAGGGACAGGGCTCGCGCGGGCTCCGTGGCGCCGAGGAGCTTGGCCTCGAGCAGAGCCTGCTCGGCCGGGAGGAAATCCTCCAGCTGCCCGCGCAGCTGCAGGAAGCTCAGGGCGCGTCCATGCAGGGTTCCCACTCTGGATTCCACGAACAGGCGGACGAACGACCTCTGCCAATCCGGGCGCTCGAGGCGGCAGCCGGCTACCGCCTCGAAGAGGTCCAGCTCGTCGTCCCACAGGCCTCCCGGCTCCATTCCGGAGCGGCGTAGCCCCGCCAGGCGCTCCAGCACCTCCGCGTCCCGCTGCTGCCAGTACAGGGCCTCCGTGAGCAGCCGCTCGGCCACGAAGCGCCTCCGCGGGTCCCGGAGCCTGCGCAGGGCCCTCGAGGCTTCCTCTTGCACCTCGGAATAACGCTCCTGTCCCAGCAGACCCGCGAGCAGCTCGAGCAGGGCTTCCTCGCTCCACGGGGCGGTGCCCTTCTCCCACTCCAGGCGCAGGAGGTGCTCGACGGCCTCCGGCCGGTCGAGCGCCCTGAAATGGAGGGCGAGATAGTACGGGGCCTGCCTGCCCAGGCGCAGTGCCTCGTGGCGGTTGTCCCGGTTGACCTCCGCGGCCAACAGGGCGGAGCCGTCCCCCCGCGCCAGGCTGTGCCTGAGCTCCTCGAGCGGGATCTGCCACACCGTATCCGCCGTGCACCGCACGAAGGAGAGGGAGAAGAGCAGGATCAGCGTGAGGGTGAGGGCCTTACGGTTCAGGGACGAAAAGCTTGCTGCCCGCAAATATCAGGTCCGGATTGACGATCTCATTGGCCCTGGCGAGCCTCGGATACAGCCAGGGGTTGCGGTAGTACGTGGCGGCTATGTCCCAGAGGGTATCTCCGCGTTTGATTTCATACCACACTCCGCCTGCAGGGGCGGAGGCTGGAGTTTTTTTTTCCGCTTCCGAGACCGCAGCGGACGACGCCTCGGCAGCCCCCTCCCCGGGAACCGCGGTCTCGGGGAGTCCAGTCTCGGAACCCTCGGTCCCGGAAACCTCGATTTCGGAAACGCCAGCCTCTCCAGCCTGGGCGCCCGGAGTTTCCTCCAGCAGCGCGTCGGCCTGAGCTGCCGACTCGGCGGCCTGCCGGCTGCCGAGAAGCTGTGGGATCCTGCCCCCGTCCACCGAGCGGAACACGACGAAAGCGATCGCGGCGATCAGGAGCAGGGCCAGCACGACGAAAGCCGCCAGCAGCAGGGGACGTCGCTTGCGACGGTGCAGGTGTTCCTTGCGCCGGTCCCCCGGACCAATCGGATAGGTCTCTCCCGTGAGCAGGTCCTCGCCGCGCCCCTCGGGCTCACGCTCGCTGCCGCCGGACGGGCCTTCCGGCTCCAACTCGAACTCCGGCGGACCCCCCGCCGGGATGGCCCCGAGCTGCACCGTGACACTCTTGCGCCCGCCGCCGGCCCGGTCGGCCGCCGTAGCGCTGAGGCTCCCTTCCTCGTCCAGTGCGAGGACGAGCTCGATCTCCGGATCGTTCTTGGGAGCGGCCTGGATCTCTTCGATCGACAGGGTGCCGAGATACTCGGCATCGTCCACCTCGCCGCCCTCCCCGCGGTACAGGTCGATGTGCACCGCTTCCTGGTTGTCCCGCACGGTGGTTAGAATCAGGCGTTTGCGGCCGGCAATCCCTTCATCCAGGACGGGGTAGAGAGAACCGTCCGCCAGCTTGAGTCCGATCTGGTTCACCAGTGTGCTCGCCCCTTTCGTTTTCGAATCGTAGCCCGGTGCTATGGGTTTGTCAACGAGTTTTCCTCCGCCAACCCTGGCAGGGCTCCCTCCCCTTGAGCACCCGACGCAGGCGGCCGACAATCGAAACAGGTATGAATGTCGTATTCTACCTGCTCGTTGCGGCGGCCGCGGGGGGACTCGCGGCCGGCGGGATCATCCTGGCGGCGCAGGGCCGCTCGAGCCCGGCGATGCCCCGGCGTGCAGGCGGAGGTGCAAGCCAGGCCGCGGGCGCGGGGATGCACCAACGCGCAGAACGGGGCGCAGACCAGCGTGCAGGCGGGGGTGCGGGCCGGGCCGCGCAGCCGCGCTCGGGCCGCAGGCACCGGGCCTCGCTCGCGCGAGCAGCCCGCAGGCGCCTCGAGGCTGGCCCCGAGGACCCCGATGCCCTGCTGACCCTGGCCGAGCTCGCCTACCACGGTCGCCAGTATCGCGAGGCATTCGCCCATTACAGGACCCTTGCCTCGCTGAACGCCGCCAGTCCGCCGCTCGACCCCTTCCGGGTGAACCTCCGTCTGGGTCAGACAGCGCTCGAGCTCGGGGACGTGGCCCGGGCCCGCGAGGCATTCCTGGCGGCCCGCCGCGTCAACGACAGGGACTTCGAAGTCAACTACAACCTCGGGCGGATCGAGCTCCGCCGCAGGAGCTATGCCGGCGCGTCGGCCTGTCTCGAGATGGCCCGAAAGGCGAATCCCGACCATCCCGAGGCCAACCGCCATCTGGGGGCGAGCCTCTATTTTCTCAAGATGTACCCCAGAGCCGTGCAGGCGCTGGAGAAGGCTCTCGACTTCACCCCCGGAGACACCGAGGCGCAGTATCTGCTGGGGCGGTCCTACCTCGCGCTCGGCCAGGCCGAAGCGGCCCTGGGGATCTTCAGCCGCCTGCGGCAGGACCGGCGGATCGGAGCCGCCGCCTGCCTGTACGCCGGAACGATCCACGCCCGGGCCCGGCGCTTTCGGGAAGCCGCCGAGGAGTTCCAGCGGGGCCTGCGCCGTCCCGCCACCCCGGAGGCGGTCACGCTGGAGCTCAAGTACCGCCTGGCGGCCGTCCGCCGCGGGCAGGGCAAGCTCGCCCGCTCAGTCAGGCTCTGGCGGGAGATCGCCCGGGCCCGACCAGGGTACAAGGACGTGGAGCAGAGACTGGCGAAGGAGCCTCCCGCGAGTCGCCCTCCGGGTCACGCCCGAATGAGAACCAGGTGTCTCTCCTCCTCGAGGAACGGCACCCTCAGGGCGCGAACCTCTACATCCCCCGGCAGCAGGCCCGCAGCCAGGATTTCCGCCTCCAGACGGCTGCGCTTTCCCTTGTAGGCTGCGATCCATCCGCCCGGCGCGACGCAGCGGCGCAGGCGAACCAGCTCCCGGTCCAGAGGGCTGAAGGCGCGGAAGGTGGCCACGTGATAGCCCTCCTCCAGCTCCGACAGCTGGGCCTCCCGCACCGTCGCGTTGGTCAGGCCCGCCACCAGGCAGACGTTGCGCAGGAAGGCCGCCCTCTTGGCCGAGCGCTCCAGCAGGGTGAACTCCGAGTCCGGCAGCAGCACCGCCAGCGGTATCCCCGGGAACCCGGCGCCGCTGCCCACGTCCAGGATCTTGCCCCGCGGCTCCAGCAGGCGGAGCACGGGGCAGGCCGCCAGCGAGTCGAGAAAGTGGCGGACCACGAGATCGTTCCCCTCCGCCTTCACGAATCCGTACGCCCGGTTCCACCGCTCCAGCTCCACCCGGAAGCGCTCCAGCTGGTCGAGCTGCCGGGGACTCGCCGAGAGCCCAAGCTGCTGCATGCCCTCGGTCAGCAAGTCGCCGGCGGTCATCCCGCTCCGCCCCTGCGGCGCAGGTGGACCATGAGCACGGCCACGTCCGCGGAGCGTACCCCTGGGACGCGGGAGGCCTGTCCGAGGGACAGCGGTCGGATCGCCTGGAGCTTGCCCCGCGATTCGGCCGACAATCCCAGCACCTGGTCGTAGTCGAAATCCTCCGGGATCCTCAGCGCCTCCATCCTGCGAAATCGCTCGACCTGCTCGTCCTGGCGGCGTATGTATCCCTCGTACTTGATCTCCACCTCGCTAAGCCTCTGCCACTGCTTGGGATAGGCTTCCAGAGCCGGGAGCAGTCGAACGAGCTCCTCCAGCCGCACCTCCGGGTCCCGCAGGGCCGCCGCCAGACTGCGCCCGACGTGGCGCCGGAGCGCCGCCGCGACCCTCCCGGATTCCTCGGCCCCGGGGGCCCCATCCGCGACGGGCCCGGGTCCCTCCTCCCCGGGACCGCAGTCACCCGGCTGAACCGCGCGGCCGGCCAAGAGCCGGCGGATCTCCTCCAGCCCCTCGCGCTTGCGGGCCAGGGCCTCGCTCGCCGCTGCGCTCTGCAGACCCGCCTGGCGGCCCTTTTCGAGGAGCCTGAGATCGGCCGTATCGTGGCGCAGGGACAGCCTGTACTCCGCGCGGGAGGTGAACAGGCGGTAGGGTTCCTGAGTGCCCACGGTGACCAGATCGTCGATCAGGACCCCGATGTAGGCCTCGGCGCGGGACAGGACCAAGGGCTGCTTGCCCTGGAGGTAGCAGGCCGCGTTGATGCCCGCCATCAGCCCCTGGGCCGCGGCCTCCTCGTAGCCGGAGGTTCCGTTCGTCTGCCCGGCCACGAACAGCCCCGGGATCCGCTTGGTCTCCAGGCTCGGATACAGCTGGGTCGGGTCCAGGTAGTCGTACTCGACGGCGTACCCGGGGCGCACGATGGCGAGCTTCTCCAGGCCCGGGACCGTGTGGAGAAAGGCCTCCTGCACGTCTTCCGGGAGAGACGAGGAGATACCATTCAGGTACACTTCGTCGGTGTCCATCCCCTCGGGCTCCACGAAGATCTGGTGCCGCTCGCGGTCCGGGAAGCGCACGACCTTGTCCTCGATCGAAGGGCAGTAGCGTGGTCCCACCCCCTTGATCTTGCCTCCGTACAGCGGCGAGCGGTGCATGTTCTCCCGGATGATGCGGTGGGTCTCGGAGGTCGTGTAGGTGATCCAGCAGGGGACCGAAGGTCTCCGTGCCTGGCGCCCACTCTCCTCACGAGAAAAGGAAAAGGCCAGCATCTCCTCGTCGCCGGGCTGCTCCTCCATCCGCTCCAGGATGAGGGAAGAGGCGAGCCCCCGGGCGGGGGTGCCGGTCTTGAGGCGCCCCACCGTGAAGCCCAGCTCGCGCAGGCGCCCCCCGAGGCCGCACGCGGGTGGCTCCCCCAGCCGCCCTCCCGGGGCCGCGTACTCTCCGATGAAGATCTGCGCCTCGAGGAAGGTGCCAGTGGTCAGCACGACCACGCCGGCGCTGATGCGCCGCCCGCGTTCGGTGATCACGCCCCGCACCGCTGGGGCTGCCGCCCCCCCGGGGGGCTCCAGCAGAAAATCCACCACCGTGTCCTGGAACAGCGACAGCCCCGGGGTCCTTTCCAGCGTGCCCTTGGCCAGCAGGGCGTAGCGGGCCTTGTCCGCCTGGGCCCGCGGTGCCTGCACCGCCGGACCCTTGCTCCTGTTCAGCATCCGGAACTGGATCATGCTCTCGTCGATCAGGCGCCCCATGATCCCGCCCAGCGCATCGATCTCCCGAACCAGGTTCCCCTTGGCCAGACCGCCGATGGCGGGGTTGCAGGACATCTTGGCGATGCAGTCGAGATTCTGGGTAATCAGCACGGTCGAAACACCAAGACGTGCCAGCGCGCTGGCCGCCTCGATCCCCGCGTGGCCGCCGCCGATGACGATGGCTTCGAAATCCACCCTACTTCCCCACGCAGAACCGGGAGAAAACCGTGTTCAGGATCTCCTGGGAGCTCACCTCCCCCGTGATTTCACCGAGGGCGTCCAGCGCTTCCTTCAAGTCCACCGCCAGCACGTCCAGCGGCTGCCCCTCCCGCAGGCCCCGGCGAAGCTCCCTGACGGCTGCCAGGGCCCGCTCCAGGAGCTCCTTCTGGCGCAGGGAATCGATGACCGGGGCATCCCCGTCCGTGCTGCCCACACCCTCCAGCACCCCGGCGGCCATGCGCCGGCCCAGCTCCTCGACCCCCGCCCCCGTGCGGGCGCTCACCGCCACGAAGCCCTCAGGGCACGCCCCAGGGTCGGCCAGGTCCGCCTTGCTCCACACGGGAACCACCGCGGGGGCCCCCGGCCCCACCCCGCCCTCCAGGAAGGCCCGGTCTTCGGCGCCGACCCCCCGGGAAGCGTCGACCAGGTACAGCAGGAGCTGCGCACTGCGCACGACGGCGTCGGTCCTGCGGATCCCCTCCCGCTCCAGCTCGTCGCGCGCCTCCCGGTAGCCCGCCGTGTCGTACAGCCGAACCGGGATGCCCTCCACGGACAGGAACCCCTCCAGGTAGTCCCGGGTGGTCCCGTGCACCTCCGAGACGATGGCCCGCTCCTCCCGGAGCAGGCGGTTGAAGAGCGTAGACTTGCCGGAATTGGTCGGCCCGGCCAGCACCACCGTGATTCCCTCCTGGTACACCTTGCCGATCCGGTACGAGGCCAGCAACCGCTCCAGCTCCTCCTGCCGGAGGGCGAGCTCGCCGTCCTCCAGCGCAGGCCCTTCGAGCTCCTCCTCCGGGTAGTCGATCCGCACCTCCACCGCGGCCAGCAGCTGCACCAGCCCCTGCTTGATCTCTCGGATCGCCCTCTCGATCGTCCCGGACAACCGGCTCAACGCCAGGGCGCGCGCGCGATCGGTCTTGGCCCTGACCAGCTCGTTGACCGCTTCGGCCTGAGTCAGGTCGAGCTTGCCGTTCAGGAAGGCCCGCAGGGTGAACTCCCCGGGTCCGGCAGGTCGGAACCCAGCGGCTCCGAGGCTCTCGAGGACCCGGGTCACGATCACGGGGCTGCCGTGGGTGAAGATCTCCGCGGCGTCCTCCCCGGTGAAACTGCGGGGGCCGCGGTACACCGCCACCAGGACTTCGTCAATGGCTTGCTGCCCCGCGGCGCCAGCCGACTCGCACAGCAGGCCGTGAAGCAGGGAGTGTCCCGCCGCCCGCTCCAGGCTGCCGCGCGTCGAGCGGAACAGCGGCGCCAGCCGCTGGAGAGAACCCCTCCCCGAGACCCGGATCACCGCCAGGGCGCTTTCCCCCCAGGGCGTGGCCAGCGCGCTGATGCAGTCTTCGGGGTAGAAGTCGCGCTCGCTCATCGAGGAGAAGGATAGCTGGATTGCTTTTGCTTAACAAGCGGGGGCTTTCTGGGTATTTTTTGCTGGTAGGACAAGACGGAGGCCACGATCGGCCCGGGAGGCTCGGATGAGCGATACAGACATCGATTTCATGGACTACGAGACGGCGCGGGAGTACGTCCTGGCCTTCATCACGGCCCTCAAGCAGACGCAGAAGGAACGGGCCGTTGCCCAGGAGGAACTGGAGCTCTGGGAGCGCCGGGTCAGGCTCGCCGAAAGCCGGGGAGAGCCGATTCTGAAGCGGGGGGCGGAAGAGCGGGTGCGGGAACTTCGGGACAGGGCCGCACGGCTTCTGCAGGAGGAGACGGCGATGCGGGGCAAGAGTGATGTCCTGAAGGAGAAGCTCGGGCAGCTCAAGATCCGCTCTTCCCTGCGGGTGGACGCGGATGCCCTGCTTGCGCAGCTGCAGATGGTGGTCGGCCCGCCGGACACCCTGGGGGAGGCCCTGCGGGAGGTGGAGGCCTCCCAGGCTTTGGAGGAGCTCAAGCGCAAGCGCCGGGATCGGGGTGATGTTTAGCCCTTCGGGGCGCCGTACCAGGCCTTTCCCGGAAGGAGCGACGGGGAGAGAGGTGCTGCTCTTCGGCCATCGCGGATACTCGGGCATCGCCCCGGAGAACACCCTGGCGGCCTTTCGGGCGCTCCTCGAGCACGGAGTGCCCGGGGTGGAGCTGGACGTGCACCTGAGCCGGGACGGTGGGCTGCCCGTGGTCCACGACGACAACCTGCGGCGCGTGACCGGCCGGGACGTCGAGGTGGAGGAGTGTACCATCGACGAGATCCGCGAGCTGGACGCGGGGGCCTGGTTCGGCGACTCCTTCCGGGGCGAACGGGTGCCGGTACTCGAGGAGGTGTTCGAGCTCCTGGGCTCCAGAGTCTACTACGACATCGAGCTCAAGTGGGGCAGGCGGGCCGGGGGCGGCCTGGAAGAGCGCGTCCTGGAATGCATCCGGGACCACGGGCTGCGGGGACGCTGCCTGATCTCTTCCTTCAACCCCTTCTGCATCCGCAGGGTCCAGGCCCTCGATCCCGCCCAGCCCACCGCGCACATCTACGCCAATCATCCCGAGGTCCCCCGGCTGCTTCGCCGCGGCCAGGCCCGGTGGGTCGTGAGCACACCTGTGCTCAAGCCCCGGCACGACCAGATCGGGCCGTGGACCGCCCTCCTGTACCGCCGGCTGCTGCCGAGCCGTATCCTGGCCTGGACGGTCGACGAGCCCGCGGAAGCCCGGCGCCTCCTGGCCCTGGGAGTGCAGGGGATCATCTCCAACCAGCCGGGCCGGATCGCCGGCGTATTCCGGGACTTTTCCGGCATCTTCCGGGACTTTGCCGAGGGCCCGGGGAGTTGAGTATATTCCTGACATGAACGCTAAAATATCGTCGACCGCCGGTAGGGCAATGGCCCTCGCCCTTCTGGTGCTGCTGGGCGCCGCGGGTCTGGGGCACGCCCAGTCGGGACTGCGAAAGACCAATCCCTGGCAAGGGCTCAGGATCCTTCCCGAGGGCGCGGAGGTGAGCTACCCGATCACCTTGAGCGAGGAGCAGTGGCGGGAACGCCTGACCGATTTCCAGTACTACGTGCTGCGCGAGAAGGGCACGGAGCGTGCCTTCACGGGCAAGCTCAACAAGGTGTACGAGGAGGGAACCTACTACTCCGCCGCCACCGGACAGCCCCTGTTCAGCTCCAAGGCAAAATTTGATTCCGGCACCGGGTGGCCGAGCTTCTACGAGCCGATCAGCCCCGACGCCGTGGTGCTGATCGAGGACAAGAGCCTGTTCTCCATGCGCGTGGAAGTGGTGGACAGCTCCAGCGGGTCACACCTGGGGCACGTCTTCGATGACGGCCCCGCCCCTACTGGACTGCGCTACTGCATGAACTCCGCCTCCCTGATCTTCGTGCCCGAGGGGGCGGAGCCTCCCCATATCGTCAAGGACTACCTGGCCGCGTACGGGCAGTAGCCTCGCGCGCGGTCGGCGCCCGCGCTCGGCGGGCCTGTCCGGCTCACCGCAGCTGGTTGATCAGGTCCTCGCCCATGTCCTCGCCGAGCTTCTTGAAGGCCGCGGCCAGGGCCGCAGAGGTGTTCGTACCCTGGGCCCGCTTGCTCTTGTTGATGGTCAGCAGGATTTCGCCCGTGCCCAACTCCGCTACTTTGACCGTGCCCGTGACCTGGATGATCACGTAGTTCCCGTCCTGGGCGTGATCAGAGATCCGGGCGGTCCCGAACACCGCCCGCTCGACCTGGCCGGTGAAGTTCCGGGCCAGGAACGCCACGACCTGGGCGTCCGTGCGCCCGGCGATGCCGGTCACGGCCACTGGCAGTGGAACCACCTGGAAGCCCGCCTTGCCGAGCTTCTCCAGCAGGCCTGCTGAGGTCTCCGTGAGGGCGATGGGATTGCTCGAGGCGTCGAGGTCGAACACCGCCACCCCGGTGGGAATCTGGACGGCCCGGGAAGTCGACCCGAACTCGTAGGTGACCTTCTTGTCGATCACAAGCTGTTCCACGGCTTCGACCTGGGGATACAGGCGGTCCGGGACCCCTTCCAGGGTCTCGATCGCCTCGCTCAGGTCGAGGGACATGGTTACCTGCCCTTTGCCGACGAACTGCAGGACGGGGTGTGCAAAGCTCACCATGCCATCCTCGGCGCTCTTGAGCTGCCGGGTGCGCACCGCCTCCCTGCCGGAGCTCCGGATTTCCTTGTACACCACCCGGATCGCCGCCCCACCAATCCCCGGGTCATCGGCGGTGCTGCCGGACACGACCTTGAGCAGGAAAGGCTCCGGAAGCTCGGAGCCGGCAAAGCCCTGCAGGTTATCGTTGAGCTTGACCAGGCCGATCTGCCGCACCGCTTCCTTGGCTTTGTTCAGGTTGCGTTCGAACTTGATGTCCGCGTTCTCCAGATCGGACTTGAACGAGGCCGCCGCAGCTTCCAGGTACCGAAGAGCCGCCTGGTAGTACGCTCCCTGCGCCGCCAGGGCGTCACCCTCGGCCTCCGGCCCGGCAACGGCCTCGATCTTCTCCTGGAAGATCTCTTCCAGCCGCCGCTTCTCCCTTTCCAGATCGACCTTGTTGTAGCGCGCCAGCAGGTACATGGTGACCGCCTCGCCCCGCTCCTGGACCCACCGTTCGGAGATCTCCAACCCCGAAACCCGGCCGGAGGAGCTCTGCTTGAGCTGCTGGACCACGTCGGCCTGGAAGGAATCCAGCGAGGCCTTGGCCGTGGCGGTCGTCTCGGAAGTGATCCGCACGCCCAGATAGCGCATGATCTCGCTGAGCACCTCGATCCGGGCGATCTCCTCGGCCTCCCCCAGGCTGCCCGCGGCCGAGCTGCCCGAGCCGGTAAAGTACGTGTAGCCGCTGTCGCTTTCCGGAGGGTTCAGCACCCAGTCCGGGGGCTGGACCGGCGCTGCTTCCACGGGCTGCGGCGCGGTGGCGCAGCCTCCCAGGACCAGCGTCAGGACCGCCGCAGCAGCAAGAAGCACAGAAACCAACTTTTTCATTTCTCTCTCCCGCCGACGCCAAACTCGCGGGCCGCCCGCGCCCTGCCCGTCCGGAGCCGGTCCGCTCACGATGTAGATAGTCTCACCCAGCCGGAAGCCCGGCCCTGCCAACCCGTCGGCCTCCGGAGGCCTTCCGACCCGGTCGGAAGGCCCCGGGGACCGCGGGCTGACCGTTGTCACACCATTGCCTCGGGGCGGCCGCGCGCGTCGACAGCCGACGACCCCGAAGATCCTACAGGCCTTCGCCGAACAACTCCTTGACCCGGTCGCGGGCGGTCTGCTCCTCTTCGGTCTTGGGCTTGCTCCTCCCGGACTGCTCGTCCAGGGCCCGCTGGATCGCCGCATCGATCTGCTCCCGCGGCACCGTGTACAGCAGCAGGTAGCGGTAGACCTGTTCGTCCCTCTCGCCTTCCTCGGTGAAGGTCTGCAGGTGGACCCAGAAGTCCGCCTTCTTGCGCGCTCCGGCGTACTCTGCGACGGACAGGATCTTGGCGACCTCTTCCATGTAGGTCTCCACCATGTCCTTGTCCCCCACCTGGGCCCCGGCGAACTTGTTCATGACCCGGGTGGAAACCATCCGCGCCACCTCGGTGGCGGCAGAGAAGCTGCGGGTCCAGGCCTTGAGCCCCTCCAGGTCCTTGCCGGTGTCGTCGAACTTGAAGACGTACACGTCCTCGTAGTCCTCGCTGCCCTCGATCTCATCCTGCTCCATGAACACCCAGTCGGGCACGTCGCCGCCGAAGGCGGTGTTCTTGTGTTCGATCACCTTGGGAGGGTACACCTGGGGCTCGACCTTGATCTCACCCGTAGGCTTCTCGGGCTCGCCTTTCGGCCCGCCGGCGCAGCTGAACAGCAACGCCACCAGGGCAAGAACCGTCGCCACCACGATGAGCTTTTTCATCTCACTCCTGCTCCTTTCTTGTCATCGACCGCAGACTACTGTAGAAGAGGCAACGCCTCATTTACAACCCTGTGTTGAAGGTTACGCTTTTTCCCCGCAGCAGCACCTGGTACATCCCTTCCAGGCCCGGGATCGTCTCGGCGACGTCGTAGACCAAGTCGACCAGATCCTCCACGCTGCCGATCACGTACACGCTGAACTTGGTTTCCTCCGCCGTCTGGTTGACGGTACGGATGTCCCTGACCTTTCGCTGAAGCTTGCGCCGGAAGTCCGAAATGGCCCTGGGATCCAACGTGTTCTGCAGGATCAGCTCGTACTTGATCCCATCCCGCAGGGCCTTGGCCATGTACGCCTTGGCCTGCTCGATCACGATCGGCATGGCCTTGTACACGCTGGTCTGCAGGGCATTGATGCGGGCGGCCTCCTCCGAGGAGGTCGAAAAGGTCTTGGGGCTGTTCCAGGGCTGGGAACCCAGGAGCCGCCCGGTGGAGGCCTCGAAGCCCTTGAGGGTAACGCTGGCCTGGCCATAGTACTTGCCCGAAGAGCTCTCGCCGCTGGTGCGTCCGTCGATCTCGATGTAGACATCCGCGTTGAGCTTCTGGGCAATCCACTGAATCATGGAGATCGACTCGCCGGTCTCTTCCTCGTAGGCCATCTGCTGGTCCGTTTTCAGCCTTTCCACCTGGGCGAAATCCACGGCCTCCATGGCGTTGGAGGTCAGGTACTCGTTGGCGATGCCCACCGCGGTCTTCATGTAGAAGGGGTCCTCGCTCGCCTCCTCGTTGAAGTAGACCATGTAGGTCATGCCGTCGACGTACCGGGCGATGATCCGCTTCTCCTCGGCGGTGAGCTCCTCCTGGGACCCGGCCGCATCCTCGAGCGCCTCTGCCGCGCCTTCCGTGGCCTCCGCCGAGGCAACCGCCTCCCCCGCAGACGGGGTCGAGGCCTCCCCGGCGGTCTTCTCCTCCTCCGTCACCCTCTCACCACCGAACAGGCCGTGGGCCTTGAGGGTGCTCTCTACGGCCTGGAGGTTCACGGCCATCCGCGCCTCGATCAGGTAGTCCTCGCCAACCCTCTCCTTGCGCAGGGTCTCGTAGGTGTCCTTGAGGATGTAGGCGTTGGGGTTGGTGGTGCCGTAGAGGACCTCGTCCAGCGCGTCCCGGTTGGCCTGCTCGTTCCCGACCCCGATCATGTCGATCACCGCCTTGCGCACGGCGTCCATCTTGGACAGGTTCATGGCCTCCAACATCGAAGCGTCACGGCCGGCCCCCTCGTAGACCCGTTCGGTCGGGCGCTCCGGCTCGGCGGCTTCCGCCTCCGCCTCGGGCCGGGTCGGCGGGGCTGTGGCGCAGGCGGCCAGGAAGAGGACGAGCAGGGCGCTCGCCACGATTGCGGTTCGGATCAACGGCTTCACTGGTAAGCCCCTCCTTTTGTTCGCACTACAGCTTGATGGACAGCCCCGCGCCCACATAGACACCGTCGTAGCTCGGGAAGCCGATCGGCTTGCCGATCTCCACCCCGAACAGCTCCTTCGGGATCAGGGAGAACCAGTGCAGGTAGCCGCCATCCAGCGTGAAACGGAAGTTCTTGCCGAACAGGTAGTTCACGCTCAAGCCCAGCCTCCCGCCCACGTGGGTGAACACGAACCTCTTTTCCTCTTCCACGTCCGCCAAGCCCAGGTACCAGAGGTAGGCCCCCCCGATCCCTATGGCCGCAGAGGGCACGACCTGCAGGCGCCCCAGGTACACGTTGTACTCCCCCCCGACATACAGGTTCATCGGGATGGCCAGGGCGATGTTCGCCCTCAAGGGCACCTCCAGCCCCGCGAAAGGGCGGAAGCTGTAGAAACCCCGGGAGGCTACGGCCCGCGCCCCGAGCAGGACCGTGTACGGCTCCTCCTGCAGCCAGCCGACCGCTACGTTCAGGTACGGAAGCAGGTCCAGACCGGCCCGCGGCAGCTCCCGGAGCTGGTCCCCCACCTCCGGGCGCGGCCGGGCATAGATGACCTTGCCCACCGACACCTCGTCGCTGACCTCCTTGATCACGATCAGCCCGTAGTCGGTGGTGTAGGTCCTGCCGGACTCCAGGACCCGGGTGGACACGAGCAGAAACTCGTCTCCCACCTTGATCCCCATGTCCTGGCCCAGCTCCAGGATTACCTCTCCCCCGCGAACCTCCAGCACCCCGGTCTTGAGCTGGAAGGCCGGGATCTTGCGGATCTCGAAGGTCAGCCGCGGCGCGATCCCGTCCAGGGCGGCGCGCACCGCAGCTTCGGGGCTGTCCGCCGTGCCTTCCGTGTCGACGAAGGCCTGCGCGAAAGCGGTGCCCTCCTCGACGTTCAGGAAGGTGAAGGAGGTCTTGAGCTTGCAGTTGTAGTCCCCGTCGTCCTCCTGGACCACCAGGTACCCGGCCACCGAAGGCACCACCACGATGAAGCTCCCCACCAGGCGGTCGAAATCCGCCTGGGTGAAATACTCCCTCCCCATCTGCACCTCTTCTGGGAGCTCCACCCGCTGTTCCTTGTAGCGCTTGAGACGGTCGATGAACTCGTCCACGTCGCCAGGCTCCAGGCGCTGGCTCATGCCGAAGACCGTGAAACGCCCGATGTTGATGAACACCCCGCGGATCTCTTCGTCGACGCCGCCCAGCACCGCTTCCGGGATGCCCCAGCCGTAGTGGCTCAGGCGGAAGATGGCTATCTCCTGTTTCTCGGAGACCTCCTGGGCCTGAATCAGAGAGGCGGACAAGAGAAGCAATGCAAGAGCGAGGATCAGCCTACTTTTTCCCATGCCCCATCTTCCCCCCCAGCAGCTGCCGCCCCCCAGGCGTCACTCACAAGAGTACCGCGCCCTCCGGAGTTTTTCAATTTCCCCGACGGCAATTCCCCGGCAAGTTGCCGTCAGCTCGCATCCGCCTTCAGTTCGCGCCGATCGATGCAAGGAGGGGCTGCCCCCTTGGGAGCAGCCCCTCGCTACGTTCTCCGAAAACGAAACTCAGAGTCCCGCCACCGGCACGCGTTTCACGAAGCGCCCGGCGCCGGGCTTGCCCACGAACTTGATCTGCCCCGCTTTCCCGTCCCACTCGGCCACCCGCCGGCCGCGGGAGTAGACGAGCTCGGGACGCCCGGTGACTTCCCAGCCCTCCCAAGGGGTGTAGTCTACGTTCTGGTGCAGCTTAGGCTGGGTCAGGGTGAACTTGGCTTTCGGGTCAAAAACCACCAGGTCGGCGTCCTTGCCGGCCGCGACGGCGCCCTTGGTGTCCAGGCCGAACAGCTTGGCCGTGTTGGTGGAGAGTACCTCAACCATGCGTTCGATCGAAATCCTCCCCTTGACGACCCCTTCGCTGTGCAGGAGCATGAGCATGGTCTCGATGCCCGGGGCGCCGTTGGGGATCTTCTTGTAGTCGTCCTTGCCGAACATGTCTTTCTGCCCCTTGAAATTGAAGGGGCAATGGTCGGTGCCCACGGTCACCACGTCGCCCATCCGCAGGCCCATCCACAGCTCGTCGACGCTGTCCTGGGGCCGCAGCGGCGGAGACATGACGTACTTGGCCCCGGCAAAGTCCTTCTCCTTGTAGCGCTCCTCGGTAAGGGTCAGGTACTGGGGACAGGTCTCGGCATAGATCTCGACCCCCCGGTCCCGCGCCTTGCGGACCTTCCACAAGCCCTCCTTGGCGCTGAGATGCACGATGTAGATTCGGCTGCCCGTGAACTCGACCATCTTGGCCGCCCTGTCGACCGCCTCTTCCTCCGCCGCAGGGGTGTGGGCCACGGCGTGATAGAACGGTTCGAGCTTCTTCTCCGCTTCCAGCTTCTCGTTCATCCGGCGGATCATGTCGAAGCTCTCGGCGTGCGCCTGCACCATGCCGCCGTGCTTCTTGGTCTCTTCGAGCAAACGGATCATGGTGTAGTCGTCCACCCGGAAGTCGTAGAACAGGAAGATCTTGAAGCTCGGGGTGCCGTACTCCTCCACCATCCTCTTGACCTCGTCGATCACGTCCGGCCTCGGGTCGAGAACGGCGGGATGCAGGGAGTAGTCCACGGCCACCTTGCCGTCGGCGATGCCCCGCTTGCGCATCACCGCGTCGTGAAGGGTTTCGCCCTTGTTCTGGAGCACGAAGTCGAGCACCGTGGTGGTGCCGCCGCAGGCTGCGGCGATCGAGCCTGTCTCGAAGTCGTCGGTTGATGTCGTGCCCATGAAGGGCATGGCCAGGTGGGTGTGCGGGTCGATGAC
>JAFGFV010000145.1 GCA_016930895.1 Spirochaetales bacterium
CCGGCAGCCGGATCGTGTCGAACACCTTCCACTTCTCGGGCCTGCCTCTGATCCGGCAGGACGACGAGCTCAAGCTGTACGTCTACCGGATCGGTGGATAGGCACGGCGGCTCCGGGGCGCCGGCGCTTCGCGGTTTCTCCCAAGCACTTTTCTTCCCGGCACGTTTACAGCCGCGCTCAGGCCTGCTATCCTGGGGTCAACGTCTGCTCGAACACGAGGGAGGTAAGCTATGCTGTTGGCTCTGCAGATCATCCTGATTGCCCTTCTGGTCGGAATTCTCGTCTATACCGCCATCATGTATTTCGCCACCAGCCGGACCTTCAAGGTGATGACCCTGCTCATCATCCTGATCGTCACCGTTCCGATCCTGGCCCTGTGCATCTACGTGTTCGTGTCCAGGAGCTACGAGCCCCAGGTCAAGATGTGGGCTCTTGCTTCGGGCGCGGTGATCCTGGGCTTCTGGTTCAAGAGCCCCCTGGCGACCCTCCAGCAAGGCTGACGCCTGCCGGGCCGGCCAAAGGGGCGAGGGGAGAGGCCGGCCGAGGCTCCCCGAGAGTCGCTAGATCTCGAACGCCGGCGCCGCTGCCGTGAGGACGCGGGACGGGCCGGGCTCCCGCCAGGCCGCCCCGATTTCTCCTCTGAGGGCCTCGACCAGGGCGGGGATGTCTTCGCTCGCGCCCTCGTGCACGCCCTCGCTGACAATCAGGACGCGGCTGGTGGCCGGGCTCACCGTGGACAGGCCGCTCTGGCGGAAGGTCCACCGGCGGGCGTGGACGTTGTCGGAGGCGTCCGCGAAGATAACCTCACCCGGCGAGGGGCGCGCCACCTCTCCGCCGAAGCCCTGGTAGTGCTCCTGCCCCCCGGCCCGCCGGACGAGCAGGAAGCCCTCCACCCGGTCCAGATCGAACACCGCCACCGGAAGGGCGAAGGCCAGGGAAACGGCGTTGCACAGGTCCACGAGGGGGTGGACCCGCGGGAGGGTCCCCTCGCGACGGAAACGCCGCAGGAGGGCCTCGGCGGCGGAGCGATACTGGGTGGGCTTGAGCCCCATCTGGGCGTAGACGCGCCTCGAGGCGGCCACCTCGGGAAGCTCACTCTCCGATCCACTCTCGAGTCGGCGGCGGGCCCGTTCGTGCCAGGGCTCGAGGGCCCCGGTTACATCCGGGGTTCCGTCGAGCCCCACGGCCGCGAACACCCCCGGGACGAGCTGCGGGAACTCCCGCCAGATGTCATCCGAATGCCGGAAGGTCATGGCCGAGTGCTCACGGCGCGAACACGTGATCCATGGCTATGAGGGCGCTGCCCAGGGCCGAGGCATCGACCCCGAGCCGTGACACCCGGAGCTCCAGGTCGTCGATGATGCCCATCATGGTGCAGCGGCGCAGCGCCTCGTCGACGGCGTCCAGCAGGACCTTGCCGGCGTTCATCAGGCCCCCGCCGAGGACGATGAGGGAGGGGTTGAGCAGGTTCGCGGCATTGGCCAGGGCCGCCCCGATGTGGGCGCCGGCCCGCCGGAGCAGCATCGTGGAGAAGGTGTCGTTCATGCTGGCCGCGATCGCCACGTCCTGGGCCGTGAGGGAGTCGATCTTCCCGTGGGTCAGGCGCCCCAGCAGCTCCGAGCGACCCTCGGCCAGGCCGGCGGCCGCCTGGCGGGCGATGCCCCTGCCCGAGGCCAGGGTCTCCAGGCAGCCCCGCCTGCCGCAGGTGCAGGGGGGGCCGTCCGGGTCGACCACGATATGCCCGATCTCCCCGGCCTTGTATCCCGCGCCGGTGAGGACCTGGCCGTCCAGGAAGATGGCCATGCCGATGCCGTGGCCCAGGTCCAGGGCCAGAAAGTCGTCTGCGTGCCGCGCCTCCCCGAGCCAGCGCTCGGCCACGCCGAAGGCACGGGAGCAATCCTCGAGATAGATCGGCCTGCGGAACTCGGCCCAGAAGATCTCCCGGATCCTGATCTCCCGCCAACCGGGAATGTTTTCCGCCACCAGCGACACGCCTGTCTCGGGATTCACGAAGCCGGGAACGCAGATCCCGATGGCCTGCACCTCCGCCGTGGCCTTGGACGAGGCTACCAGGCTGCGGCAGATCGTCTGCATCTGCTCGAGAATGAGCTCCACGGGCAACTCGGGCCGGATCTCGAAGAACACCCGATCGAGCACCTCACCGTTCAGGTCCGTGAGCAGGCCGATGATGTGGGTCGCCCCCAGGTCGAGCCCCAGGAAGTTGCTGTGAGCGCCGTTGACCTTCAGAATCTCCCGGCGGCGCCCGGCGCGGGATTCGCGGCTTCCCGCGGTGACGAGCAGGGAGCGTGCCAGCAGATCGGCCACCAGGGTCGAGACGGTCTTCTTGTCGATCCCGAGCTCCTCCACGAGCTCCAGGCGGGAGGCCTCGCCGAGCTCCCGGAGCAGGTTGAGGACCTGGAGCCGACGATCCGAACGAGCAAGGATTGGCTTGGCTGCGGAGTTTCGGTCCGTGATCGTGCCTTTCCTCCCCCCCCCGTGCGCAGGCTTGCGGAGCAGTATAGCCTGCCTGTGCGGCGGCGTCAACATTACATGCTCACGAGCTACAAAACTAGCAATTAGAGTACGTTTTCTTATTAATCCATGCATTCGGCGCAAGCGAGGTTCAATATTTGGTTTTGGTTGACAAACAGGGCAGAAAAGCTATAATGGTGCCATCCGGGGAGGCGCTCCGGGCGCCCAAGGGCACAGAGCTCCAGCGGAGAGGGTGCATGTCCATGAGCGAAAGACTGGCCATCGACGGCGGCAAGCCGGTGGTCGATCCGTCGACAATCAAACCCTGGCCGGTGATCGACGAGCGCGACCGAACTGCGGTCCTGCGGGCACTGGAGGGCGACTACCTCTGCGGGGGCGAGGCTCCGGAGGCCAGGGCGTTGGAGCAAGAGTGGGCGCGCTACGTCGGGCGCAGGTATTGCCTGACCACCTCCAGCGGCACGGCGGCTCTGCACATGGCCCTGGCTGCCCTGAACATCGGGCCGGGGGACGAGGTCATCGTTCCCTCGTACACCTTCCTGGCCAGCGCCTCCTGCGTTCTCCATGCGGGGGCCATCCCCGTGTTCGTGGACATCGACCGCAGGACCTACACCATGGATCCGGCGCAGATCGAGGCCAGGATCTCCGAGCACACCAAGGCCGTCATCCCCGTCCACCTTCACGGCCTGTGCGCGGACATGGACCCGATCCGCGAAGTGGCCCGCAAGCACGAGCTCCACGTCATCGAGGACGCCTGCCAGGCCCACGGAGCGGAGTACAAGGGCAGGAAGGCCGGCAACCTGGGGGATTTGGCCGCCTTCAGCCTGAACAGCTCCAAGAACCTCTGCGCGGGGGAGGGGGGTCTTCTGGTCATGGACGACCAGACCTGCTTCGCCAGGGCTGGGATGCTGAGGATGTTCGGGGACGAGATCGACGACGAAACGCGCTTGAGGGTGTACAACGCCTCGATTCTGGGCTACATGTACCGCAACCAGGAGCTCCCGGCCGCCTTGACCCGGTCCCAGCTGGGGCGCCTGGACGAGAACAACGCGATCCGTATCCGCAACTGCGATTACCTCACCGAGAACCTGCAGGGGATCCCGGGGCTCCACACGCCCTACGTGCCCAAGGGGTACAAGCACGTCTACTGGATGTATATCGTGGAGTTCCATCCGGAGGAGACGGACACCGGCCTGAGCCCCGAGGAGTTCCGCATCGGGGCGGAAAAGGCCCTCTTTGCCGAGGGGGTTCAGCTCGGGCAGTGGCAGACCATGCCGGTGCCCGCCCAGGACCTCTTCCAGACCAAGGCCGGCTACTCCAACAGCGGCTTCCCCTGGAGCGCCACCGAGCGGGGCAGGAGCATGGTGTACAGGGCCCAAGACTACCCGAACGCCGTGGAGCTGTGCCGGCGCTACACCGCGGTGGTCGGTCACACCCCGCCCAACGGTCTGGAGCTCATGGAGAAGTACGTGGCGGCCTTCAGAAAGGTCTTCTCCAACCTGGACGTGGTCGAAAAACACCGGAGGGACACGCTCCCGGCCCACTACAGCGGCAAGCTGTTCCGAGCCAAGTAGGGAGCAGAGGCGGTGAAAGCGCTGTTCGCCCGTAAGGGCTTCGAGTTCAAGATCGAAGAGAGCGAGCCTCGCAAGCCGGGGCGCGACGAGGTGCTCGTCAAGGTCCATGCCTGCGGGGTCTGCGGCACCGACCTGCATTTTGCCCGGGACTGGAGCGAGGGATGGGCTCCCCTCGGGCACGAGATCGCCGCGGAAGTCCTCGAGGTAGGGGAGGGCAACGTGCCTTACCGGCCCGGAGAGAAGGTCATCGTCGAGGACGTGGCCCTGTGCGGGGTCTGCGAGGACTGCAAGTCCGGCAGGACCCAGTTCTGTCGCAACATGTACGACCTGGGCGGGCAGCCCGGGATGGCCGAGACCCTTACCGTCAACCACCACCTGCTGGACCGCTTGGACGGCATCTCGTGGGAGCACGCCACCCTGGTGGAGCCTTTGGCCGTGGCCTACAACATGGTGCTCAAGGCGAAGATCCCGCTTGGGGGCAACGTGGTGGTCATGGGGCCCGGGCCGATCGGCCTGATGTGCGTGCGTCTGGTCAAGATGCGGGGCGCCGCGAGGGTGGTCCTGGTGGGAACCACTCACACTCAGGTCCGGGAGGCGGCCCGCTTCGAGGTGGGCCGCGAGTTCGGGGCCGACGAAATCGTGGAGGCCGTGGAGGAGGATGCAGTCGCGCGGGTGAGGGAGATCTTCCCCAAGGGGGCCGACAGCGTCCTGGTGACCTCGCCGCCGGCCACTCTGCCCCAGGGGATCAGGCTCTCCCGCTTCGGCGGCACGGTGACCTTCATCGGCATCAATCTCGGCGGCAGGAGCCGGGTGGAAGTGGACGTGAACGAGCTGATCTTCAACAAGATCAGCCTGGTTCCGACCTTTGCTGAGCCGGCCCAGAACTTCCCGGAGACCATCAAGCTGCTGCAGCGTGGGCTCGTCGGCGCCTCGAGGCTGGTCACCACCACCTTCGGCTTCGAGGAAGCCCGGGAGGTGTTCATGAGGAGCGACAACGGCGAAGAGCCGATCATTAAGGCCGTGCTGGTGCCCGGGAAGTAGCGCGGGCCTGTCGCGGGAACGCGGGCCTGCCGCGGGAACCCGGGCCTGCCGCGGGAACGCGGACCTGCCGCGGGAACCCGGGCGAAAGGAGGTGGTCTGACGGAGGAACCATCCCGTCACTTTCCGAGAATGCAGGGTTGCGCCTTGCACCCTGTCTCGAAGCCCTGACCCATACTTAAGGAGGAAACATGAACCGAAATCGCGTGGTGGCAGTCGTGCTGGTCCTACTCCTCGCCGGGGCCCTAGCCTTTGCCGGGGGCAAGCAGGAGCCCCAGGCCGCCGGAGAGCAGAAGGTGGTGCTCAGGTACACCAGCCTCAGAACCGAAGACGTGGAGCGGGAGAACCGGATCAACGCCGAGTTCACCAAGAAGTACCCCAACATCGAGATCAAGTTCGAGCCCATCAAGAACAGCGAGTACGACACTGCCCTCAAGACGTCCCTCGAAACGGGAGTGGGGGCGGACATCGCGATCCTGAGGTCCTACGATGGGGGCCGGCAGATCTACGACGCCGGCTACATCTACGAGTTGGGCGACCTGGTGCCGAACATCGAGAGCGACTTCACCGCCAACTCCGTGGCCACCTGGGCGACTGAGGACGGAACCATCTACGGGGTTCCGTACTTCGGCTCGATCACGGGCATCTGGTACAACCGGGAGGTGTTCGACCAGTACAGCCTGAAGGAACCCGCCACCTGGGACGAGTTCATCGCCCTGTGCCGGAATCTCAAACAGAAGGGCGAGACTGTGCTGGCCCACGGGACCAACGAGCAGTGGGTTCTGACCGAGACCCTGTTGTGCACCGTCGGCCCCAACTTCTACGGCGGCGAGAAGGCGCGCCAGGCGCTCATCAACGGGGAGATCAAGTACACCGATCCGCGCTTCGTCAAGGCGTACGACAAGATCAAGGAGCTCGTCGAGTTCTTCCCGCCCAACTACCAGGCCATCGACTACGTCACGATGCAGCAGATGTTCATGAACGGCCAGGCGGCCATGTGGGTCGCCGGATCGTGGGAGCTCGGCGTGATTCGCGACGCCGGCCTGGAGGTCGGCTGGTTTGGCCCGCCGGTGGAGAAGAAGGGCGACCGCATGCAGTACGCCTTCTACGCCGACCTGGGCCTGGGCCTCAACAAGGCCACCAAGCACAAGGACGAGGCGGTTCAATTCCTGCGCTGGGTCGCTTCGCCGCAGCACGCCTCGCTCCTGGCCAACGAGCTGCCCGGCATGTTCCCGCCGATGAAGGTCAAGTTCGAGATCTCCGACCCCGTGGCCCTGGAGATCGTGCAGATCGCGCAGCGGCCGGACGTGGACACCACCGGCCAGCTGATGTGGGAGAAGCTGTCGCGGCAGGAGCCCAGCGGGGAGAGTCTCCAGCTGGAGGCCGTCCAGAAGTTCCTGAACGGAACCTGGACCGCCCGGCAGGCCGTGGAATACGTGCAGAAGGGCCTGGATACCTGGTACTATAAGTAGACGCAAGTGCGAGCCGCGCCGGGGGCAGACATGAGAAAACGGAAGGTACGCTTGTTCCTCATCGCATATCTGCTCCCGGCCCTCGTCATCTACACGGTCTTCATGATCTTGCCGATCCTCCAGTCCATGCGCTACAGCCTGTACACGGGGACCGGCATCAGGCCGGACCAGTTCGTCGGGTTCGGCAACTACGTCAAGCTGTTCACCCAGTTCCCCTTCCGCCTGCGGTTCTTCAACGTGCTCAAGAACAACGTGATGTTCTTCATCATGGTCAGCATCAGTCAGAACGTTTTCGGATTCGTCCTGGCGGTCCTCCTGACCCGCAGGTTCAAGGGCAAGAGGTTCTTCCGCTCCCTGTTCTTCGTGCCCACGGCTCTGTCGGTGATCGTGGTGGGATTCGTGTTCAAGCTGATCCTGAACCCCGTGTGGGGCGTGTTCGACCGGATGCTGCGCTCCCTGGGCCTGGAGGCCCTGATCCGCCCGTGGCTGGGAGACCCGCTGCTGGCGCTGCCGATCCTCTCCCTGGTGACGGCCTGGCATTTCATCGGCATCCCGATCATCTTCTTCACCGCCGGGATCGACGGCATCAGCGACGACATCATCGAAGCGGGGCGTATCGACGGGGTCTCCGCGTGGGGCGAGGTGCGCCACATCCTCGTGCCGATGCTCAAGCCCATCATCGGGATCGTGACCATCCTGAC